>JAODAY010000048.1 GCA_025463665.1 Microbacteriaceae bacterium | reverse complement strand
CCAAGGTGCTGCTGTTCGACGAGCCGACCTCCGCGCTCGACCCCGAACTCGTCGGCGAGGTCCTCGACGTCATCCGCGACCTCGCCGAGTTCGGCACGACTCTCGTGATCGTCACCCACGAGATCGGATTCGCGCGCGAGGTTTCCGATCGCGTGGTCTTCATCGACAACGGTGTGGTGCTCGAGGTGGGTCCACCCGCCGACGTGCTCGACAACCCGCGTCATCCTCGCGTCCGGGAGTTCCTCGGCAACGTTCTCTGAACGATCGCCCGTCTGCCCCGCCCGCACGCACCCACCGCCCGACCCCATCCACTCCCCCCAGTAAGGAACACCATGGCCCTCCGAAAGAAGACCAAGGCCGTCATCGGCGCAGCGGCGGCTCTCGCCGTCCTGGCCGGCGGCATCTCGACGTTCGCCCTCACCACGGGGGGTGACGGCGGAGGCCAGGGCCCGGCGGCCGAGGCATCCACGACCCAGAAATTCACTCTCTCCGCCGACCAGGACCGCGTCTCCCTCGACGCCGTTCCCGAGGCGGTGGCCGCGCTCAAAGCGAGCGGGTTCTCCCCGATCGAGAAGGGCAAGCTCACCGTCGTCACAAGCCCGTTCGCGGCCCCGCTCTCGCTCTACGCCGACGACGACACGACACTCATCGGCAACGAGACGGATCTCGCCTCACTCATCGCCGACGGGCTCGGCCTCGAGTTGAACCTGCAGGCGGCCGCGTGGGCGGACTGGCCGCTGGGAATCCAGTCGGGCAAGTACGACCTCATCCTCTCCAACGTCACGGTGACCGACGAACGCAAAGAGATCTACGACTTCGCGAGCTACCGCCAGGACCTGCTCGGCTTCTACGTGAGCAGCGACTCCGCCATCGACACGATCGCCGAGGCGAAGGATGTCGCCGGGCTGCGGGTCATCGTCGGCTCCGGCACCAACCAGGAGAAGATCCTGCAGGCGTGGGACGCGGAGAACATCGCGGCGGGGCTGGAACCCGTCGAATACCTCTACTTCGACGACACGGCGAGCGCGTCACTCGCGCTGAAGTCGGGCCGAGCCGATGCGAACTTCGGGCCGAACGCGACGTCGGCCTACGCGGCCGCGCTCGACGGCGAGACGAGAGTCGTCGGCACCGTCAACGGTGGGTGGCCCAAGTCGGCGCCGATCGCGGCGGCGACCGCGAAGGACAACGGCCTGATCGACGCCGTGGGCATCGCGCTCAACGCCGCCATCGAGGGCGGCGAATACGCTGAGGTGCTCGGCCGCTGGGGTCTCGAATCGGAGTCGCTCGAGCAGTCTGAGATCAACCCTCCGGGTCTGCCGAAAACCGCGGAGTAGCTAAACCGGTCCGGCGCCCCCGCAACTGTCGGCGGGGCGCCCGGCCACTCTGCGGAAGTCGCGGACCGCCGCCGTGTCAGACCGGAGGACCGCCCGAGGTGCCGTGCAGGTCGCGCAGCGCGGCGCTCTTCGATTTGATCTCCCAGTGGTCGTTGTGCAGCCGCAGGTGGTGCTGCCGGCAGAGCAGAATGCCCTCGGCGATGTCGGTGCGGCCCTCACCGCGCCAGAACTTGATGTGGTGCGCCTCACACCGCGACGCGTGCGAAGGCGCCCGTGGAGGACAGGGCGACGAGCGTCCGCCCTAACGCCTCACGCCGCGCACCCGTAGAAGCCGACGCTGGCCGCGAGCTCCGGCGCCCAGTCGGGGCGGGGACGCGTGTCGCCGACGACCTCCCAGTGTCCGTCGACGAATTCGTAGTTCCACGCCGGACCGACGCCGAGATAGGCAGCGACCGCCTCGAGCAGGCGGTCGACGTCCTCGTCCACCGACCCCACTCCGAAGCTCGCGCGCAGGGCGGGCCGGGTGATGCCGAGCCTGTTGAGCAGCGGGTGCGCGCAGAACTTGCCGTCCCGCACCCCGATCCCCCACTCTGCCGAGAGATAGGTGGCAAGCAGGCGGGAGTCCACGCCGTCCACGGTGAAGCTGACCACGCCGACCGGGTCGCTCGAATCACCGAAGATGCGGTGCACACGCACCCCGGCCAGTCCGGCGAACCCGGCGACGAGTCGCGCGCGCAACGCCGCCTCGTGCGCCGCCCACTGCGTCTCGTCGAGCGAGTCCAGCTCCCGCAGCGCGCGGGCGAGCGCGGCCACGCCAATGACGTTGGGCGAGCCGGCCTCGTGCCGGGATGGGCCGGTGCGCCACACGGTTTCTTCCGCCGAGACGGATGCCACGGCTCCCCCACCGCGGAGGTAGGGCGCCCCGGCATCCAGCCAGTCGGCGCGGCCGACGAGCACACCCGCGCCGAAGGGGGCGTACGCCTTGTGCCCGGAGAAGGCGAGGTAGTCGATGCCCTGCACGAGCAGGTTCACGCGGCGGTGCGGCACGAGCTGGGCGCCGTCGACGGCGAGACGCGTGCCGTAGCGATGCGCGATCGTCGCGAGCGCGCGCAGCGGCAGTGTCTCCCCCGTCACGTTGCTCGCGCCGGTCACGGTGAGCAGCGCCGCCGGGCGACGGGCGAGTTCGGCGTCGACCCGTTCGAGGGTGTCGGCGATGGTGTCGGCCGAGACCACGACGCGGCCGCCGTTCTCGACCCACGGCAGCAGGTTGGCGTGATGCTCGATGTCGAGAAACACGGTCTCCCCCGGAACGACCGACGCGAGGAGGTTGAGCGCGTCCGTCGTGTTGCGGGTGAAGATGACCTCGTCGTTCTGCCTCGCCCCGACGAAGTCGCCGACGACGACGCGGGCGCTCTCGTATGCGGAGGTGCAGACCTGCGACGCGTACCCCGCCCCGCGGTGCACGCTGGCGTAGAGGGGAAGAACACGCGTGACGTGTTCGGCGACGACCGCGAGCGCGGGGGCGCTCGCCGCGTAGTCGAGGTTGATGTACCGCGTCTCGCCGCCCGTGACAAGGGGAACACTCAGGTCGGCTCCGACTACCGGAAGCAGGGAACAGTCACTCATGAGCCAACCCTAGGCACGCGGTTTCGCCCGGCCAACGGGCCGCGAAACGCGGCGCAACCGGACGACACATTGCGACGCACTGTTGCGCGACCGGTCGGCGGAGGGACGGTCCGCACCGGCGGTCACCCGCCCGCCCGCCGCGCCGCAGCGAGGGAGAACAGCGCGGGCGCGGGCACCCCGGCGACGAGGTCGGCGAGCATGCGGCCCACCACCGGTGTGAACTTGAAGCCGTGACCCGAGAAGCCGGCGCCCACGGTTACCGGGCCGACGGCGTCGATCACGAAATTGCTGTCTGGCGTCGTCGTGTAAGTGCAGCTGATCGGCGTGAGACGGTCGGCGTCGACGCCGGGCAGCCACTCGCTGGCGTAGCGCCGAAGGGCGGCGAGTTGCTCGGGTTCCGCGGCGAAGTCGCGCTCGTCGGGATGCACCACCGGGCCGACGCCGTGCCAGCCCGCCTTCACGCCCTCCCCCGGCGTGAACATGCCGTAGACACTCGAGTACCAGTAGTCGTAGCCGCCCGATCCCGGCGTGTGGTTGAAGCCGGGCCACTCGACGGAGCCGTCGCGCACCGCGAAGTGCGCCGGCTGCTCCTGGGTGACGACGAGCCGGGGATGCCGCGATACGCCGGCCAGCAGCGATTCCGTCCAGGCGCCGGCCGTCACGACGACGCGGCGCGCGATCACCGTGCTCGTTGTGGTGGAACTGGAGGAAGTGGGGCTCGTGGCAGTCGTGCCGCTGAACGTCACGGCGACCTCGTCGTCGCCCAGCACACGCACCCCGGTCACGCGAACGCCGTGCCGCACGTCGGCTCCCCGCGAGGCCGCGGCGGCCTGCAGCGCCGCCACGGAGCGGTCTGCGTTGAGGCGCCCCGATTCCGGTGTGAACAGCACTCGAGTGTCGAAACGGATTCCCGGCCAGCGTCGGCCGGCCTCAACGGTCGACAGGAATTCGGCGGGTATCCCGGCGGAGTTCAGCGCCTCGTGCACCGCGTCGAACGCGGGATTGACGCCGTGGTTGGCGATGCCGGTGGTCTCCAGCAGCGACTGGCCGGTCTCCGCCTCGAGTTGCCGCCACAGGGTCAGCGACTCGCGCAGCATGGCCACGTAGTGAGGATCGGAGTAGGCCTGATTGAAGTTGCGGGAGGACCCGTGCGAGGCGCCGTTCTTGTGCCCTGGCGTGAATCGTTCGAGCAGCACCACCCCGCGGCCACGCTCGGCGAGGTGCCATGCCGCCGCCGATCCGATGGCCCCGCCGCCGATGACGACGACGTCGGCGCGCTCGCTCACCCTGCGTGAGGTTCGTCGGCCACGACACGCGTCGTCGGCAAACCCTCGGCCGCAAGCGCCTCGAAGCCGCCCTCTACGTGGGACACCGCGGTGAACCCGGCCTCGGCGAGCGCGGCGACGACCGGCGCGGAACCCGCCGTCGTGCCGCAGAAGATTACGACCTCGCGGTTCGGGTCCTGCGTTGCGGCGAAGGCCGCGACATCCGTCTTGGCGACGATGCTCGCACCGGTGATCGCACCCGACGCCGCACGCCCGGCGTCACTGCGCACGTCGACGAGGAGTGCGCCGGACTCGACACGGTCGCGTGCCGCGGCGGCGCTGGTCGGTTCGATCCGTGTCATGAGCGTCGCACCCGCTTGAGCTCCGCGGTGTCTGCGAGCCCGGTGGCCAGGCGGGCGATCGATTCCGACTCGGCGACGCTGCGCCGGATGAGTGGGAGCGCGCGGGCGATGGCGAGGTCGATGCGTTGCTGGAGTTCCAGCGAGCTCACGGTGTAGCCGGTGAAGTCCGAGGCGCTCGCGTAGACCCCGATCGGCAGGGTCAGCGCTTGGAAAAACCCGAACAACGGCCTGAACTGGTGCTCGATGATGAGCGCGTGACGGTCGCTGCCGCCGGTCGCGGCGAGCAGCACCGGAACGTCGACGAGCGCGTACTGGTCGACGAAGTCGAACAGGTGCTTGAACAGGCCGGTGAAAGAACCGCGG
>JAODAY010000025.1 GCA_025463665.1 Microbacteriaceae bacterium | reverse complement strand
GGCACAGAGGTGGTACCGGCATGACCCACGACACGACGGCCCCGGAGACGGACGACTCTACGTGGCGCGGCCAGTTTCGCGACGCCATGATGGGCTCGTCGCCTGCGCCGCTTCTCATGCTCGAGCGCGGTGAGGGTTGCTACGTGTGGGACACCACGGGCAAGAAGTACCTCGACTTTCTCGCCGGCATCGCCGTCAACTCGCTCGGCCACGCCCACCCCGCACTCGTCGAGGCGGTGAGCCGTCAGGTCTCCACGATCGCGCACGTGTCGAACTACTTCGCCTCCGCTCCCCAGGTCGAACTCGCCGAGCGGCTCCGCCGCATCACCGGCGCGGGCGACCGCGGACGCGTGTACTTCGGCAACTCCGGCGCCGAGGCGATCGAGGCCGCCATCAAGCTCGCCCGCCGCAACGGGCAGCACAAGAAGATCCTGTCGCTCACCAACTCCTTCCACGGGCGCACGATGGGCGCCCTCTCGCTCACCGGCAAGCCCGCGCTGCGCGAGCCGTTCGAGCCGCTCGTGCCCGGCATCGAGCACATCGACACCACGATCGAGGCGCTCGAGGCCGCGATCGACGACAACACCGCCGCTCTCATCGTCGAGTCGATCAAGGGCGAGGCCGGGGTCGTCGACCTGCCGGAGGGCTACCTCGAAAGGGCCCGCGAGTTGACGACCCGGCACGGGGCGCTGCTCATCATCGACGAGATCCAGACCGGTGCCGGGCGCACGGGAACCTGGTTCGCCTTTCAGCAGCACGGCGTCGTGCCCGACGCCGTAGCGATCGCGAAGGGCATCGGCGGGGGAGTACCGATCGGCGCGCTCGTCACCTTCGGCGCGGCATCGGATCTCTTCACCGTGGGCCAGCACGGCAGCACCTTCGGCGGCAACCCGCTCGCGACGGCCGCCGCGAACGCCGTGCTCGGCGAGATCGAGTCGGCGGGGCTGGTGGAGAACGCCGCGCGCCGCGGCATCGAACTGCGCGCCGCGATCACCGCGATCGGCTCGCCCCTCGTCACCCAGCTGCGCGGCAGCGGCCTGCTCATCGGAATCGGCCTCGCGGAACCCGTGGCCCAGGCCGTCTCCACGCGCGCCCTCGAACTCGGCCTCATCATCAACGCGGCCAACGACTCGAGCATCCGGCTCGCGCCGCCGCTCATCATCTCCGACCGTGAGGTCGCGGAGTTCATCCGCCTCTTCACCGCAGTGCTCTCTTCTCTCACACCCACGGAGGCCCCCGCATGACCCGCCACTTTCTGCGCGATGACGACCTGACCCAGAGCGAACAGCTCGAGATTCTCGACCTCGCCGTCGAGCTGAAGACCGACCGCTGGGGCCGCAAGCCGCTCGCCGGGCCGCAGACAGTCGCCGTGATCTTCGACAAGTCGTCGACGCGCACCCGAGTGTCTTTCGCCGTCGGCATCGCCGACCTCGGCGGCAGCCCGCTCATCATCTCCACGGCCAACAGCCAGCTCGGCGGAAAGGAGACGCCCTCCGACACCGCACGCGTGCTCGAGCGCATGGTCTCCGCGATCGTCTGGCGCACCTACGCGCAGAGCGGTCTCGAGGAGATGGCGGCGTCGACGACCGTTCCGGTCATCAACGCGCTGAGCGACGACTTCCACCCCTGTCAGCTCCTCGCCGACCTGCTCACCATCCGCGAACACCGCGGAACACTCGCCGGCCTCACCGTCACTTTCCTCGGCGACGGGGCGTGCAATATGGCGCACTCCTACCTCCTCGCCGGCGCGGTTGCGGGAATGCACGTGCGCATCGCGAGCCCCGCCGGGTACACGCCGGATCCCACGGTGGTCTCCGACGCGCGTGCCCTCGCCGCGGCATCCGGCGGCTCGGTCGAGCTCCTCACCGATCCCATTGCCGCTGTCACCGGGGTCGACGTGGTCGTCACCGACACCTGGGTGTCGATGGGCAAGGAGGCCGAGAAGACCGAACGTCTCGCGACCTTCGGCGCCTACCGTGTCGACTCCGCGCTCATGGCCCTCGCGAAGCCCGACGCGCTGTTTCTGCACTGCCTGCCCGCGGACCGCGGATTCGAGGTCACGGCCGAGGTCATCGACGGCGACCAGAGCGTCATCTGGGACGAGGCGGAGAACCGCCTGCACGCCCAGAAGGCCCTCATGGTCTGGCTGCTCGAGCGCTCCACGTGACCGTCGCGCGCCTCGCCGCCTACCGTGACTCCACCCGCATCACCGGGGTGGACCTCGCGCGGGGGCTCGCGGTGCTCGTCTTGTACGGGGCGCACGTCGGGGTGACCGTTGCCTTCGACTGGTCTCAGCCTGGCACCTGGCTCGACGTCGTCAACGGCCGGTCGTCGATTCTGTTCGCCGTGCTCGCCGGGGTGTCGATTGCGATCATCTCGGGCGGCGCGCGGCCGGTCACGGGTGATGAGCTCGCCCGCGCCCGCGTGCGCATCCTCACCCGGGCTGCGCTGATCTTCCTCATCGGCGTGCTGCTCGAAAGTCTCGATTCGGGCATCGCCATAATCCTGCCGGTGTACGCCGTGCTGTTCGTGGCCGCGCTGCCGCTACTGCGGGTGCCTGCCGCCGTGCTTTTCACCCTCGGCGGGGTGATCGCCGTGGTGATGCCCGTGGTCGTGCTCACCCTCGCCCTGCGGCTCGACGCCGACGACTATCTCGTCGACCTCGCCGTCACCGGTTCCTACCCCGCCCTCACCTGGCTCGCCTTCGTCGTCGTCGGTCTCGGTGTCGGGAGGCTGGACCTCAGGGCGTCGACCCCGCGTGCGGCCATCGCCTGCGTCGGGGTCGCCCTCGCGATCGTCGGCTACGCGGGCGGCGCCCTCGCCGAAGACGCGGTGCGCCGCATGACGCCGCCCTCGCCGTTCCTCGCGACCCTCGCGACGACAGAGGCGCACAGCGGCAGCCCGTTCGAGGTGACGGGTTCCATCGGGTTCGCCCTCGCGGTGATCGGGGTGTGTCTTCTCGTCGCCGACCGCGGGCGCTGGGTGCTGTACCCGCTCGCCGCCGTCGGCGCGATGGCGCTCACCGCATACACGGTGCACGTCGTGATCGTCGCCGGCATCGGTCGCGACGCCTTCGAGCAGACGAACAACGGCCTGTACCTCGCCTTCATCGGCGGCGCCCTCGTGGTGTGCGCCGCGTGGACGCTGCTCCTGGGCAGGGGACCGCTCGAGCGCGGACTGACGTCGGTGTCGCGCGGGGTCGCGCGATCGGTCGGAAAGAGCTGAGTCGGGTGCCGCGATCGCCGCGGCATCCGTTACGAACCGTCTGGACCGGCGGTGGCTGGCCTCTAGACTTATAACTGATTTCCAAGCAAGGAGAAACATGGCGGAACGCGTTGTCCTGGCCTATTCGGGCGGACTAGACACTTCGGTAGGCATCGGTTGGCTGCAGGATGCCACGGGCAAAGAGGTCGTGGCCCTCGCGGTCGACGTCGGCCAGGGTGGCGAAGACATGGATGACATTCGTCAGCGCGCCCTCGACTGCGGCGCCGTCGAATCGATCGTCGTCGACGCCAAGGAGGAGTTCGCGGCGGACTTCCTCATGCCGGCGCTCAAGGCGAACGCCATGTACCAGAAGACCTACCCGCTCGTCTCGGCCCTGAGCCGACCGGTCATCGCCAAGCACCTCGCGATCGTGGCCAAGAGCCTCGGCGCCGACAGTGTCGCCCACGGCTGCACGGGCAAGGGAAACGACCAGGTGCGCTTCGAGGCAGCCGTCGCCGCCCTCGCCCCCGAACTGACGAGCATCGCCCCAGTGCGCGATCTCGCCCTCACCCGCGACAAGGCGATCATCTACGCGGAGGAGCACAACCTCCCTATCCGCCAGAGCGCGAAGAACCCGTACTCGAGCGACAAGAACGTCTGGGGCCGCGCGGTCGAGACCGGGTTCCTCGAGGACCCGTGGAACGCGCCGATCGAAGACCTCTACGAGTACACGCAGGACCCCTCGGTCTTCAAGGAGGCCGACGAGGTCACCATCTCGTTCGTCGCCGGCATCCCGGTTGCGATCGACGGCGTCGCGATGAGCCCGCTCGCGATCATCGAACAGCTCAACGCCGTGGCCGGCAAGCACGGTGTCGGGCGCATCGACGTCGTGGAGGACCGGCTCGTCGGCATCAAGAGCCGCGAGGTCTACGAGGCGCCGGGCGCGATCGCGCTCATCGCCGCCCACGAGGCGCTCGAGAGCCTCACGCTCGAGCGTGACGTGAGCCGCTACAAGCGCGGTGTCGAGGCCGAGTGGTCGAACCTGGTCTACGACGGCCTGTGGTTCTCCGGGCTCAAGCGCAGCCTCGACGCGTTCATCGACGACACCCAGAAGTATGTTTCCGGCGACATCCGCCTCAAGTTGCAGGGTGGTCGCGCCGTCGTCACCGGCCAGAAGAGCGAATCGAGCCTGTACGACTTCAGCCTCGCCACCTACGACACCGGCGACACCTTCGACCAGTCGCTGTCGAAGGGCTTCATCGAGCTGTGGTCGCTGCCGAGCAAGATCGCGGCCCGCCGCGACGCCGCGGCGAAGTAAGCGAAGGAATCCAGCGTGGCGAACACCCCAGACGGCGCAGCCGCACCCCGCGGAACCACGGGGGGCGGCTCCCTCTGGGGTGCTCGTTTCGCGAGCGGCCCCTCGCCCGAGCTCGCGCGGCTGAGTCGCTCGATCCACTTCGACTGGCAGCTCGCGGGCTACGACCTCGCCGGGTCGGCCGCCCACGCCAAGGCCCTCGCCGCCGCAGGCTACCTCGACGACGACGAGCTCGGGCGCATGCTCGAGGCGATCGCCGAGCTCGCCGAGTCGGTGCTCAGCGGGGAGTTCGTCGCCCGCGACGACGAGGAGGACGTGCACGCGGCACTGGAGCGCGGGCTGATCGAGATCGCGGGTCCGGAACTCGGTGGAAAGCTCCGCGCCGGCCGCAGCCGCAACGACCAGATCGCCACGCTCGTGCGCCTCTATCTGCTCGACCACTCGGTTGTCATCTCGCGCCTTCTCGTGCAGCTGATCGACGCCATCGTCTCGCAGGCAGAGGCCAATATCGACGCCGTCATGCCCGGGCGCACCCACCTGCAGCACGCCCAGCCGGTGCTGCTCGCCCACCACCTGCTCGCCCACGCCTGGCCGCTCGTGCGCAACCTGGAACGGCTGCGCGACTGGCGCGTGCGCGCGTCGACGTCGCCGTACGGCTCCGGCGCACTCGCGGGCAGCTCGCTCGGGCTCGACCCCGTGCTCGTCGCCGCGGAACTGGGGCTGAGCGGGCCGACCGAGAACTCGATCGACGCCACCGCGAGCCGCGACGCCGTCGCCGAATTCGCCTTCGTCACCGCGCAGATCGGTGTCGACGTCTCCCGCCTTGCCGAGGAGATCATCCTCTGGAACACCCGCGAGTTCCACTTCGTGCACCTCGACGACGCCTTCTCGACCGGGTCGTCGATCATGCCGCAGAAGAAAAACCCCGACATCGCGGAGCTCGCCCGCGGCAAGGCGGGTCGCCTGATCGGAAACCTCAGCGGGCTGCTCGCCACGCTCAAGGGATTGCCGCTGGCGTACAACCGCGACCTGCAGGAAGACAAGGAGCCGGTCTTCGACTCGGTAGAGACCCTCGAGGTTCTGCTGCCCGCCTTCTCCGGCATGGTCGCGACGCTGCGCTTCAACACCGAGCGCATGCGCGAACTCGCCCCCCAGGGCTTCTCCC
>JAODAY010000008.1 GCA_025463665.1 Microbacteriaceae bacterium | reverse complement strand
GACGAGGGGATCGTCTCCGACTTCGCCGTGCTCCAGATGATCTCCGTCGACCAGGTGCGTCAGGTGCAACGCCCCGGCTTCGACCCCGCTGAGGTGGCGGCCGCCCGCGACGCTGGTCGGCTCCTTTCGGAAGGGATCGGCGCCTCCCCGGGCCAAGTTACCGGCCTGCTCGGCCTCGACCCCGACCGCGCGGTCGCCGCTGCCAAGGCGGGTGAGCACGTCATCCTCGCCCGCCAGTTCACAAGTCCGACCGACCTGCACGGAATGATCGCCGCGGACGGCATCGTCACCGCGACCGGCGGCGCGACGAGCCACGCCGCGGTCGTCGCGAGGGCCCTCGGTAGATCCTGTGTGGTCGGATGCTCGGACATCGGCATCGACGAGAAGCTCGGCACGCTAACGGTGGGTGGCGTGGTCATGCGAGAAGGAGAGCCGGTTTCCATCGACGGCGCCACCGGCGAGGTATTCGCGGGCACCCTGGCGCTCGCCCGCCCGGCCGCCGCCGACCGGCAGCTTGACCGCCTGCTGCGGCTCGCGTCGCAGCGCGCCGGGGCGCAGGTGCTCGTGCGCGCCACGACCGTGGAGCAGGTGGAGCTCGTGCCCGTGGGTATGCCGGGCGTCGTGGCATCCGCTGCCGACATCCTGGTCACCAGCCCGCGATTCGCGGAGGTGGTGGCCTCGCTGCGGGCCCCTGAGGATCGCGCGGGTACCTTCGCTGTGCTGGAGGACGTGCTCGCGGACCAGCTCGCGCCGCTGTTCGCCGCTGCAGGCGGGATGGAGTTCGACATCAGGGCGGTGGACTTCCTCATCGACGAGATCTCCGACGCCGTGGGCAGCCGCACGCTCGCGGTCGAGTACCCCCACTTGGCGATGCCGCTCGGATCGGAAGAATTGGTGCGCGCTCAGCTGCGGGCGATCAACCGCGCGGTCGAGGCCTCCGGTTCGACCTCGCCTGTCAGTCTCTGCATCCGCAACGTGTCCGACGTGGCCGAGGCGCGGGCGTTAGCAAGGCTGCGCGCCGAGCCCGGGGGAGCGGCGAATGTGGGGGTGGGCATCTACATCACGAGCCCGCGCGGTGCGCTGGCGGCCGAGGCCCTCGCTGCCGAGGTCGACATGGTCTGGATCGAGCTGCGGATGCTGCAGGCCGCGATGTTCGGCCTCCCTCCCCAGCATCTGCTCACCCGCGAGCCCCTCGACCGTTACAGCTCGCGTGGCCTGCTCAGCGTGAACCCCCGCGACGCCATCGACCCGTCGGTCGACTCGCTGCTCGACACCGTCGCTGCGGCGATCGGCGGCCGCGGCGCGGGCTACGTGGGCATCCGGGTCTCGGGCGAGATCTCGGAGACACTCGTCGCGGCGCTCTACGGCAAGGGCTTCCGTCGGTTCGCCGTCGACTCGGGCGAGTCGGCCTCGGCCCGACTAGCCTTGGGCCGGGCTCTCCAACTCGGAGACTAGATGGGAGTGCTCGGCGCCAACTACGACTGCTCGGCGGTACTCGCCGATACTTCGAGCAGGCGGAGCGCGAGGTCGGCGCGCATTCGGTCAGCGTGGGCAGTGAGGTCGAGCCCGGAAAGCTTGGCGATCTGGTTGAGGCGGTAGCGCAGCGTCTTGGGGTGCACGAAGAGTACCTCGGCTGCTCGCTTCTGCGAGCAGTCACTGTCGAAGAACGCCCGCAAGGTGACCAGCAGCGACCCATCATGCACGTGGTCGTACTCGGTGAGCGGCGCCGTCACGTCGTTGATGAAGCGCTGCAGGTCCGGGCTCTCGCTGGTCGACCCGAGCAGCAGGCGCACGATGCCCAGCTCATCGTAGAGCGAGAAAGACCCGGCGCTCAGGCGCCGTGCGCCGCTGAGAGCGGTCTGCGCCTCGCGGAACGCGGACGGGTACTCGAGCGGCTTGTCGTAGGGGCTGCTCATACCCCAGTACAGTTTCACGCCGGGGAGGCTCTCGGCCGCTGCGGAGGTCAGGCTGCTCATTAGCTCGCGGGCCCCGGCGCGGGACTCGACGTCGGCCACCGCCACGATCCAATCGCCGCGCAGGCTCAGCAGTTGGAGCGAATGACCGGCTGCCGAGGCCTTCAGCGCCCGGAACACGGTGCGCTTCGACCGGTCCACCGTCGCGGTGTCCCACTCCTGCGCGTGCGCCAGCTCAGTCAGGTTGACGAAGGCGCCGTGGATCACCCGGTGGGGCGCGGAGAGGTGAACGCCCATCTCGTGTGCACGGCCAAGGGCGGCCATGCGGTGCTCAACGGGCCCGTCGACGAGGTCCCAGACAATCTGGTCGAAGGCCGCGTTGCGGGCCTGGCTCGCCGCCCGCTGCTCGAGGTGGGCGAGCGAGCAGGCCATGGCCGCCTGTCCGGCAGCGACCTCCATTGCCTCGTCGCCCTCGGCGCCGCCGAGGAGGCTGACGGTGCCGATCTCGCTCTCGGCGACCGACACGGGATGCGTCCACCAGCGCAGCCCCGAGGGCAGCTCCCGCCGCGTGGCGGCGTGGTCGGTGCGGCCGCGCGTGCGGGCGAGTGACAGCAGACCTGCCTCGACTTCCGGGAGCAGCGTGCCGACGGGTTCGACTGAGCTCACCTGTCCGTCGGCGGTGGAGTAGACCACCGTGCAGCCCAGTTCTCGGGCGACCAGCTTGA
>JAODAY010000005.1 GCA_025463665.1 Microbacteriaceae bacterium | reverse complement strand
ATGGCCTAGGCTGCCTTGCCTACGGCACCGATGCCGAGCATCAGCATAATCTTGCGTTCGATATCGGCTGCGATCTCCGGGTTGTCGATCAGGAACCTGCGGGACTTGTCTTTACCCTGGCCGAGCTGGTCGCCCTCGTAGGTGAACCATGCACCCGACTTGCGCACGATCTCGTGCTCGACGCCGAAGTCGATGAGGCTGCTTTCGCGGGAGATTCCGACGCCGTACAGAATGTCGAACTCGGCCTGCTTGAACGGCGGTGCCATCTTGTTCTTGACCACTTTGACCCGCGTGCGGTTTCCGTAGGCCTCTGTGCCGTCTTTGAGTGTCTCGATGCGGCGAATGTCGAGGCGCACGGAGGCGTAGAACTTGAGCGCCTTGCCACCGGCGGAGGACTCCGGGCTGCCGAAGAAGACACCGATCTTCTCGCGCAGCTGGTTGATGAAGATCATCGTCGTGTTGGTCTGGCTGAGCCCACCGGTGAGCTTGCGCAGTGCCTGGGACATGAGGCGGGCCTGGAGACCGACGTGCGAGTCACCCATGTCTCCCTCGATCTCGGCGCGCGGCACCAGGGCGGCGACGGAGTCGATCACGACGAGGTCGATGGAGCCGCTTCGCACGAGCATGTCGGCGATCTCGAGCGCCTGCTCGCCGGTGTCGGGCTGCGACACGAGAAGAGCGTCGAAATCGACGCCGAGCTTCTGGGCGTATTCGGGATCGAGGGCGTGCTCGGCGTCGATGAACGCCGCGATGCCGCCCGCGCGCTGGGCGTTGGCGATGGCGTGGAGGGTCAGCGTGGTCTTACCCGACGACTCCGGGCCGTAGATCTCGACGATGCGGCCACGCGGAAGCCCGCCTATGCCGAGCGCGACATCGAGCGCAATCGACCCCGTGGGGATGACGGCGACGGGGGCGCGCTCGTCGCTGCCGAGACGCATGACGGAACCCTTGCCGAACTGGCGGTCGATCTGGGCGAGGGCGGTGTCGAGAGCCTTCTCGCGGTCTGCTGCTGATGCCATTGTGTGTCTCCTTGGAGTCGTGGTTGCTGCCCATAGGCTGTCGTGTCACTGGGAGCCGATCGTGCAAGGCCCCCAGCCTCCCGACAAAGGCTGGTTTCAGTTGTTTCCACCGTAGGTGAGGGGTACGACATTGAGTCGGGACACCGGCGAACAGTGAATAAACCGTCTTCGATAGAAGCTATGGAGGAGTCTATCGAGATGCGAACGGATGTTCGAAGGGTTGCGCGGGCGTGTTGCAAGGAAAGCCGCCGCAGTGTGCGGATCGAAGCCCACGCCGCGAGGGGCTAACGCCCGGCCGGACGGTGTGCGCGCCAGTGGGGAACGAGAGCTACGGCTCGGTCTGCAGCCTGTGTACCAAACTGGCGCCCTCGCGGCGGGAGGGCGGCGGCGGGAGCAGCGGCACGGGCGCGCGGCCCTCAGTCGCGGGCTTCACGCAGGCCCACGCCGTAGCGGCGCTCGGCGGGCACATCACTCGCGTCGCACAGGGCGATCCAGACCGAGCGGGCGGGTACCCCGGCCGCCAGCGCCTGGTCGGCGGTGAGTCCCCCGACGGCGTCGAGCACGAGGTCGCGCGTGAGCACGCGGCCGTAGGCCTCGCTGAACTCTTCGGCCACGGCTATCCGGAATTCACTCAATCGCACCGAACAACCCTAACGTCAGTGTGACGGGAGAAACGACGAACGCCCCGGCGGTGACCGGGGCGTTCGATTCGAATCGGGGCTTGGGAAAGGAGGGTGCCTAAGCTTTAACGCGAAACGAGATTCGCGTCGAACTCTGCGACGAGATCGTCCGGAAGGGTGTCCGGGATTGTTGCCGCTACGCCCTCGATGATCGCGAGGCGATCACCGACTTCACGCATGATGACGGAGATAGGGGTTTCGAGCGCCTCTGCTACCGATGCAAGGATCTCTGAACTGGCCTCTTTCTGGCCACGCTCTACCTCGCTCAGGTAACCGAGCGCCACACTTGCCTTGCTGGCGACTTGGCGAAGGGTGCGACCCTTCTGCAAACGGAAGTCGCGGAGCACGTCACCGATTTCTTGACGAACTAGAACCATTGGACCCTCCTCAAAGTCTGTGTTGCCCTGATCTTCATGTGATCGAGCAGTTTGACTAGCAAACGCCCACCTCTCAACTCTAGTCAGAGCATGATGCGTGGCGCTTCATAATCCGCTATCTGTAACGAGATAGAAACCCGTTGTATTCCCCGAGCTTCGATCGTTATTCAGATCCATGCTCGCGTCGCGCCGAAGCCGTCATTCCGACAGCAACCGCTTCACCCTCCTGAGTGATTCGGAGACCACTGCAGAACGGATTGCATCACGGTCACCTGATAACTGCATGGGGATCACCACGACTTCGCTGCCGAACGCGACCCCGAGGAAGACGAGCCCGACCGGCTTGCCGTCCTGCCCCTGCGGACCGGCCACACCCGTGGTCGCGATACCGACGTCGGCGGGCCTGCCATCGACGGCGAGTGCGACCCGCACGCCCGTGGCCATCTGCCTCGCGACATCCGCATCGACGGCGCCGCGGCCGGCGAGCAGGTCGGCGTCGACACCGAGCACCGAGTGCTTGATGGCCGTGTTGTAGGCGACCACTCCCCCGATGACGACGGCGGAGGCGCCGGGGGTTCGGATGAGTTCGGCGACGAGGAGGCCGCCGGTCAGCGACTCCGCGACGGCGACGGTGAGCTTTCTCTCCGTCAGCAGCGCGATGAGCTCCCGGCCGAGTGCGGCCGCGTCGTCGGAACGCGTGCGGTCAGACACTGGCCGCACGTCTCAGCTTGCGGGCCTGCAGGAGGTAGTCGATTCCAGTGACCACGGTGAGCACGAGCGCGGCGGCCATCGCGATCCAGTTGACGACGAGCACCCAGTCGCCGAACACTGTCCACAGCGGCACCAGGAACAGCGGGATCGCGACCGACTGGGAGATGGTCTTGAGCTTGCCACCGTGCGAGGCGGGAATGACGCGCTTGCTCAGCACGGCGAACCGGTAGATCGTGATGCCGACCTCGCGCACGAGGATGAGGATGGTGACCCACCACCACAGTTCGCCGAGCATGGACAGCGCGATGAGCGCGCCGCCGATGAGGATCTTGTCGGCGATGGGGTCGAGCAGAATGCCGACGTTGGTGACGAGGTTCTTGCTGCGCGCGAGGTGCCCGTCGACTCCGTCGGTGGCGATGGCCACGATGAACAGCACGCCCGCCACCCAGCGCAGCGCCCCCAGCTCGCCATTGTCGAGAAGCAGCAGCCAGACGAACAGCGGGGCGAGCAGAATGCGCACGACGGTGATGATGTTGGCGATGTTGGCGTTGCTCGCGGGCGTCTCACCCGAGCTGATGACGCGGCCGCGCATGGTGTTTCGGGGTGCCGCTGCTGAGGGTGGACCCACCGGTGTTGTCGCCACGCGCTTACTCCCGGTCAGTCAGGTTCCAGGCGTCTTCGTCTGAAGCAGCCTCGACCTCATCGTACCCGCTGAAGGATTCATCGACGAGGTCACGCTGAGGCATGACGGATGCCGCGGCGGCAGTGGGAGCGCCGCCAGGCGCGTCGCCGCCGCGCAGTCGCGCGAGCACCGATGGCAGCTGCTCGACGCTCACGAGAACGTCCCTGGCCTTGGAGCCCTCCGACGGCCCGACGATTTCGCGGGACTCGAGGAGGTCCATGAGCCGGCCGGCCTTGGCGAAGCCGACGCGCAGCTTGCGCTGCAGCATGGAGGTGGAGCCGAACTGCGTGCTGACGATGAGTTCGGTCGCGGCGAGCAGCAGCTCGAGGTCGTCGCCGATGTCGGCGTCGACGACCTTCTTCTCCACGGTGACGGCGACGTCGTCGCGGTATTCGGGCTGGGCCTGGGCGATGACGTGCTGCACGACGGCGGCGACCTCGTTCTCGGTGACCCAGGCGCCCTGCACGCGGATCGCCTTGGAGGTGCCCATCGGCAGGAACAGGGCGTCGCCCTGGCCGATGAGCTTGTCGGCGCCCGGCTGGTCGAGGATGACGCGGGAGTCGGTCATGCTGCTCACCGCGAAGGCGAGCCGCGAGGGCACGTTCGCCTTGATCAGGCCGGTGACGACGTCGACCGAGGGGCGCTGGGTGGCGAGCACGAGGTGGATTCCCGACGCGCGGGCCAGCTGGGTGATGCGCACGATCGAGTCTTCGACGTCGCGCGGGGCGACCATCATGAGGTCGGCGAGCTCGTCGACCACCACAAGAAGGTAGGGGTAGGGCGAGAGCACGCGTTCGCTGCCGACCGGCAGCACGATCTCGTTCGCGATGACGGCCTTGTTGAAGTCGTCGATGTGGCGGTAGCCGAAGCTCGCGAGGTCGTCGTATCGCATATCCATCTCCTTCACGACCCAGGCGAGCGCTTCGGCTGCCTTCTTCGGGTTCGTGATGATGGTCGTGATGAGGTGGGGCACCCCGGCGTAGATCGAGAGTTCCACGCGCTTGGGGTCGATGAGCACCATGCGCACCTCGGAGGGCGTCGCCCGCATGAGCACCGAGGTGATCATGGAGTTGACGAAGCTCGACTTTCCCGAGCCGGTCGAGCCGGCCACGAGGAGGTGAGGCATCTTGGCGAGGTTCGCGACGACGAAGCCTCCCTCGACGTCCTTGCCGAGGCCGATCGTCATCGGGTGGGTGCTCTTGGTGGAGGCGTTGGAGCGCAGAACGTCGCCGAGCGAGACGATCTCGCGGTCCTTGTTCGGGATCTCGACGCCGATGGCGCTCTTGCCGGGGATCGGCGAGAGGATGTTGACCTCGTTGCTCGCGACGGCGTAGCTGATGTTCTTGGCGAGGGCGGTGACGCGCTCGACCTTCACCCCGGGTCCGAGTTCGAGTTCGTAGCGGGTGACGGAGGGGCCCCGGCTGAAACCGGTGACTGTGGCATCCACTTGGAATTGGCGAAGCACCTCGGTGATGGAGGCGACGATCTCGTCGTTGGCGGCGCTGCGCGACTTGGGCGGGGTGCCGGGGGTGAGCATCGCCGCGACGGGCAGCCGGTAGGGCGCGCTTCTGCCGCGCTGCGACGTTGCGCGGGGAGGAGCGACGGTCTCGCCCTCGAAGTCGCCCGCGTGCCCCTTCTCGCTCGTCGTGGTCGCGAACCCGGGCAGCACGACGACGGGGCCGTCTTCGCGCAGGCCTGTGGCCCCCGTGTCGACCTCGCCCGTGAAGCGCTTGACGGCGTCTTCCGCCTTGACGAGCTCCTCGAGCAGCTCGATGCCGAAGCCGGTGTCCTCCTGCTCGGCCTGGTTCGCGCTGCGGTCGATGACCTCGGTCTTGCCGACGACGGGCGAGTCGAAGGCCTGGTCTTCGCGGGGGTTCGACTTGTTGCGTCGCCACCACGGAACGGTGGAGGGATCCTCGTCGTCGCGATAGTCGTTCTCGATGCGCAGGGCCTCGAGCGAGCCGAGATCGGATGTGTCGTTCCGCGACGGCTCCGCGGGCTTCCTCGCCTCGCGCTCCGAGAGCTCTTCGCCGAACAGGTAGGCGTAGAGCTCGCGCGAGCGGGCGGCCACCCGATTCGGCGGCGTCTTGGTGATGATGAAGATGGAGAGCACGAGCAGGAGGATGACGACGGGGACGGCGACCCACTCGGTCCCGAGCAGGAGCGGAGCGGCGAGGATCCAGCCGAGCACTCCCCCGGCGGAGGCGATCTCGGTCGCCCGCAGCGGCCATTCCGGTTGCCCGCCGAAGATGTGGCAGAGCGCACTGATGGTCGTGATGAGTATGCCGAGGCCGATTCCAATGCGGCCGTTGTCGTGCACGCTCGCCGGGTGGCGGAAGAGCCAGACGGCGAAGATCACGAGAATGACGGGCAGGGCGAAGGCCACCCGGCCGAGCAGTCCGCCGAAGGTGTATGCGTCGAGGGCGATGGCTACCGGGTCGAGCGGGTTGAACCACTCGACGACGGCGCCGACCACGGCGAGCACGAAGAGAAAGAACGGAACGCCGTCGCGCCGCTCGTCTTTGGCGAGCGTCTCCTTGCCGAGAAAGCGCGCGGCTCCCCCGACGACGTGGGCCATGCCGAGCCAGGCGACGCTGAGCAGCCCGGGCTCGTCGTTCGGTGCGGGCTTCGGAACCACTTTCGACGCGGCGAGCTTCTTCGTCGCGGCGGTTCGTGCGGCCGTACCAGAGCGCGCGTTCGCGGTCGCGCGCGAACGCGGGGTCGGTTTGGTACTCGTAGCCATGGGATCACGGTACCGCCGACGGCCGCCACAGCCCGGCTAGTGCGGGCGCGTGTCAGTAGTTGGGCGGAACGGCGGGGTTCAGTACCGAATGGCGTCGATCACCTTGACCCGCACCGCGACCAGCGCCGGCAGCAGTCCGGCGAGGGCGCCGACGAGGGCGGATGCCGCGAGCCCGACCAGCGCCGCCTCGACCGGGAACGGCGGGAGGTCTTCGACTCCCTGGCCCACCATTGCCCGAACCCACGGGTTCTGCACGATGAGAATCGCCAGGCCGACGCCCACGACGCCGGCGGCGATGGTCGCGACGACGCTCTCCATCATGACGGCGAAGAAGACACGGCCGGCGGTCGCGCCGAAGCTGCGGCGGATGCCGATCTCGCGGATGCGCTGCCGCACGGTGACGAGCGAGATGTTGACGAGCCCTAGCGCCCCGAGACCCAGCACGAGCAGGGCGACTCCGCCGATGACGAGCTTGAAGGGCAGCAGCTGATCGCCGAGTCCCCACGCGAGGTAGTCCTGGCGGTTCACGCTCACGTCGTAGCCCTCGCCGACGGCGCCCCTAAGGTCGCGTTCGACGAGCGGCTTGAGTTCGTCGCCGATCTCCGGCGGAACCCACAGCTCATACTGCGGCGGACCGTACATGGCCGGGTCGACTGTGCCGGTGCGCTGCCAGGCCGAGTAGAGCATCATCATCGACGGCATCTCCTCGTACGGCGCCGTGGGCAGCACCCCGACGACGACCGCGGTCACCGGGTCGCCGCCGCCGAGCGTCACCACGGGGTGCGTCGCGAGATCGGGCGAGCCGAGCTTCTCCCAGAACACGTTGTTGACGACGAGCGCCGGGGCCAGCCGGTTCTCGTCGCCCTCGGCGAACCACGCCCCGTGCTCGACCGCGACGCGGTGCATCGCCCCGTATGGCTGGTCGATCGCCTGCGTCTGCACGTCGACGACGCCGTCGATGAACTGCACCCGCTCCGCCGACCCGGCGCTGCGACTCGAGTAGTCGATGCCGTAGCGCTCCGTGATCGTGGCGAACACGGCATCCATCACCGCAAGATCAGCGACCTGACCCGAGGTGCCGTAGGCGCTGAGGTTGATGAGCGCGGGCCGCCCCGACGAGCGCTCGGAGGACTCCGTCAGCGCCTGCTGGGCAATCGACCCCACCCCGACGACGGAGGTGATGGCCGTCACGGCGACGGCGACTCCGATGAGGCTCAAGAGCACGCGCGTTCTGTGGATGCGCAGTTCCGCCCACGCCTCGACGACCGCTCCGACGATTCCGCTCGCCCACGCGCTCACAGCGTGACCTCCGGTGAGGCGAGGGCCAGCACGCGGCCGACGTCGACGGGGGTGAGGACGCCGCTGTCGAGCCGGTAGTGGCGCCGCGCGAGGGCGGCGACGTTGGCGTCGTGCGTGATGGTGATGAGCGCGGCGCCCGTCGTCTCCGCGACCTCGTCGAGGAGCGCCATGACGCTCGCGCCGGTGTCGATGTCGAGGGCCCCGGTCGGCTCGTCGGCGAGGATGAGGCGAGGCCCACGCACGAGAGCGCGGCCGATCGCCACCCGCTGCTGCTCGCCGCCCGAGAGCTTCTCCGGCATGGAGTTGAGTCGCTC
>JAODAY010000383.1 GCA_025463665.1 Microbacteriaceae bacterium | reverse complement strand
TCCTCGGGGTGAGCCTCGCGGTCGCGAAGGCCGCCGCCGACTCGGCCGACCTCCCGCTCTTCCGCTACCTCGGCGGACCCAACGCCCACATCCTGCCCGTGCCCCTGCTCAACGTCATCAACGGCGGATCGCACGCCGACACAGGCGTCGACATCCAGGAGTTCTTCCTCGTTCCGCACGGCGCCGAGACCTTCTCCGAGGGCCTCCGCTGGGGCGTCGAGACCTACCACGCGCTCAAGGCCCTGCTGCACGGCAAGGGCCTCAGCACCGGGCTCGGCGACGAGGGCGGCTTCGCGCCGAACCTCGACAGCAACCGTGCAGCACTCGACCTCCTCATGGAGGCCATCACCTCGGCCGGCTTCACCCCGGGCAAGGACATCGCGCTCGGGCTCGACGTCGCGGCATCCGAATTCTTCTCCGACGGCTCCTACGCCTTCGAGGGCGGCAGCAAGTCGGCCGCCGAGATGAGCGCGTACTACGGCGAGCTCGTCGCGGCCTACCCGCTCGTGACCATCGAAGACCCGCTCGACGAGGACGACTGGGAGGGCTGGGCCGAGCTCACCTCGACTCTCGGAACCAAGACGCAGATCGTCGGCGACGACCTCTTCGTCACCAACCCGAAGCGCCTCGCCAAGGGCATCTCGCTCGGCACCGCGAACTCGATTCTCGTCAAGGTCAACCAGATCGGCACGCTCACCGAGACGCTCGACGCGGTCTCGCTCGCGCAGCGCAGCGGCTACACCGCCGTCATGTCGCACCGCTCCGGCGAAACCGAAGACACCACGATCGCCGACCTCGCGGTCGCACTCAACACGGGCCAGATCAAGACGGGCGCCCCGGCCCGCAGCGAGCGTGTTGCCAAGTACAACCAGCTGCTGCGCATCGAAGAAGAGCTGGGAGAAGCCGCGGTCTACGCGGGTCGCAGCGCTTTCCCACGTTTCACCGCTTAAGGTCTACCCATGGCACGTCGGCAGCGCACGGTAAAGGTACCCGTCGCGCTGCCGCGCATGGAAAGTGCCCCGGAGCGCTGGTTGCGCACCATCCGGCTCTCCGGGTTCACTTTCCTCATGCTCGGGCTGGTCATCGCGACCGTGATCGTTCTCGCCCCGAGCCTCCGGCTCGTCGTCGAGCAGCAGAACGACCTCAAGGAACTCACCCAGGCGGTCGAAGACCAGCGAAACGCGGTCGACGACCTCGAGGAGGACGTCGCGCGCTGGAGTGATCCCGCCTACATCGAGGCCCAGGCCCGCGACCGCCTCGTCTACGTCTTTCCCGGCGATTTCACCTACCTCGTGATCGACGACGCTCCGGTCGCGGCCACCGGCGAGGGCATCCCCATCAGCGACGAGATCCAGACGACGCCGGTCGACTGGCTGCACACGATGGTCTCGTCCATCTACACCGCCGGGCTCACGGATGCCACGGCCGACAATCTCGAAAGCACCCCGGTCGACGTTCCATGACTACACCCCCCTTCGCTCCGCCCACCGACGCCGACATCGCCGCGGTCTCCCTGCAGCTCGGGCGACCCGCGCGCAACGTGATCGGCATCGCTGCGCGCTGCGTGTGCGGCAACCCGACGGTCGTGGCGACCAAGCCGCGGCTCGACGACGGAACGCCGTTCCCCACCCTCTACTCCCTGAGCCACCCCGCCGCCACCGCGGCGATCTCGACTCTCGAGGCCACCCAGGTGATGACGGAACTCTCCGCGCTGCTCGACGACCCCGACATCGCGGCGCAGTACCGCGCCGCGCACGACGCCTACCTCGCCGACCGCGAGAGCCTCGGGAACGTGCCCGAGATCGACGGCATCTCCGCCGGCGGAATGCCCACACGCGTCAAGTGCCTGCACGCCCTTGCCGGACACGCCCTCTCCGCAGGCCCCGGCGTCAACCCGATCGGCGACCTCGCCCTCGAGCGCGCCGCATGGAGCCCGCTCGTGTGCGAGTGCGCGCTGGAGCTGTGAGAATCGCGCCGGCGATTCCGCGACGCCAGCGCCAACCGAGCCTCCGAGGGAGGAACATGAGCCCCGCGAGCATGATCCTCGCCACGAAGCCACACCTGATGCACGCAGCGCTACGAGCGTTCGCGCTGGCCCTCGCCGCGGCATCCGTGCTCGTCGGCTCGATAGCCGTCGACGCGACCCCGGCGCACGCGGACTCCATCCGTGACCGCGAGTACTGGCTCGACGACTACGGCATCCGCGACGCCTGGGACGTCACGCGCGGGGCCGGCCAGACCATCGCGATCATCGACACGGGCGTCGACGGCGACCACCCCGACCTCGACGGCGCCGTCGTCGGGGGCGCCGACTTCTCCGGCCTGGGGTCGTCCGACGGACAGACACCGGTCGGTTCAGACAACAGCTCGCACGGCACCATGGTCGCCTCGCTCGCCGCGGGTCGCGGACGCGGCGACACGGGCGTCATCGGGGTCGCGCCCGCGGCATCCGTTCTCGCAATCTCGATCGGTTTCTCCGGCTCGAGCGGCGAGAGCTCGGACGACCAGATCGCCGAAGCCGTGCGCTGGGCCGTCGACAACGGCGCCGACGTCATCAACATGTCGCTCACCCGCAACACACTCGAGTGGCCGAAAAGCTGGGACGACGCGTTCCTCTACGCCATGGAGAAGGACGTGGTGATTGTCGCCGCGGCCGGCAACCGGGGGAGCGGCACGAGCCAGGTCGGCGCCCCCGCCACGATGCCGGGCGTGCTGACCGTCGGCGGCGTCGACCGCGCGGGCAAGGCGAGCTGGGACGCCTCGTCGCAGGGCATCACGATCGGCGTCTCCGCGCCGAGCGAGCAGCTCGTCGGCGCCACCCCCGGCGGCGGCTACG
>JAODAY010000366.1 GCA_025463665.1 Microbacteriaceae bacterium | reverse complement strand
CGGAGCACGGATGGTCGCGGGCGAGCAGCAGCGCGATCACCGACCCGAGCGAGAAGCCCGCGACCGCCGGGGCCGTCAGCCCCAATGCGGTGATGAATCCGGATGCCGCGTCCGCCCAGTCCGTGTCGCCCCACCCGCGGGGCACGTCGTCGGAGGCGCCGCACCCGGGTGCATCCCACGCGATCGCGTCGACGTTCGGGCGCAGGCGTTCGAGTTGCTCGGCCCAGATGCGCGAGTCCTCGAACGCTCCGTGGAACAGCACGAGCGGGGGACCGCTGCCGCGGCGCCGGTAGGCGATGCGCACCCCGCGAACGACGACCTCGGCCATGGTGCGAGGGTACTCCTCGGCGATGCCGGCGGCGCTAGTGTGCCGCCATTTCGACTTCAGGTGTGATTCAGCACTGAGAACCTAGCCTAGGCGCGAAGCGACGCGAGAGCGTCCCACTGACGCGAGAGCGTCTCATAGGAGGAAGGTGGAATCATGAAACGCAGAACTGCACTCACAACCACCGGCGTGTTGGCGGTGGCAGTCGTCCTGTCCGGCGGAGGCCTGGCCTTGGCATCCGGCGACGACGGAGGCGACCCGGGCGAAACGGAAACGCCCATCTCGGGGTCGGCGCTGGCGGAAGCGAGCGACGCCGCCCTCGCCCACACGGGCGAAGGCACCGTCACGGCAACCGAGGTCGGCGACGAAGAGAGCTACTACGAGGTGGAAGTCACGCTGAACGACGGGTCACAGGTCGACGTGCAACTGGACGAACAGTTCCAGGTCGTCGACGCTGCTCCCGACAGCAGCACAGACGATTGAGTCGCGCGGGGTCGGGAGCACAACCCGACCCCGCGTCTCGCGGTCGTCCGACCGGTGAAGGGAGTCGATCGTGAAAGTCCTTCTCGTGGACGACGACGCGAAGGTCACCGCGGCGGTGAAGCGTGGGCTGCGGGCCGAAGGCTTCATCGTCGACATCGAATCCAACGGCGTCGACGGGTTGTGGCGGGCGACCGAGTGCTCGTATGACGTCATCGTTCTCGACATCATGTTGCCGGGGCGCAATGGCTTCCAGATCTGCGCCGACCTTCGACGGGCCGGCGACTGGACGCCGATCCTCATGCTCACCGCGAAGGACGGCGATCTTGACGAAGCCGAGGCCCTCGACACCGGAGCCGACGACTACCTCGTCAAGCCGTTCTCCTTCCCGGTGCTCATCGCCCGACTCCACGCCTTGGTCAGGCGGGGCATCGTCGTGAAGCCGGCCGTGGTCGGCGTTGCCGATCTGAGGGTTGATCCTCGATCCCGCCGAGTGTGGGTCAGTGAGACGGAGATAGCCGTGGCGCGACGAGAATTCGATGTCCTCTTCTACCTGGTGCAGCGGGCGGGACAGGTGCAGTCGAAGCGAACCATCCTGAATGGCGTGTGGAGCGACGACTTCGAAGGCGATCCGAACATCGTCGAGGTGTACGTGGCGCGGCTCCGTCGAAAGCTCCAGAAACACAATTCCGTCGCGTCCATCGACACCGTTCGCGGCGCCGGGTACCGCCTGGACGGAGGCCGCACGTGACGTGGGGTGTGCGGGGCCGAATAACCGTCGTCGCGACGGTTGTGGTTCTCCTCGTGCTCACCGCCGCAGGCGGCTCACTGATCGCGGCCCAGCGCGCGGTGCTGACCGACAGCGTCGACGAGGTCCTCCAGCGCCAGGCCACGACGATCGCCCGTCAGGTCGACGCGGGCAGGCTGCCGTCGTCGCTGCCCGGGCAGGGCGACGAGGAGGCATTTGCGCAGGTCATCGATGACGCGGGGAGGGTGGTCGCGTCGACCAGCTACACGCCGAGCCTCAGGGCGCCGCCTCCTGCCGCGCCGGCGAATGCCGCCGGCCAGGAGGCGACTGTCGTGAGCGCACGTTCGTCGAGCAACGACCTGGAGTACCGCATCCTGTCCGAGCCGCATCGCGCCGTCGTGATCCGGGTCGGAACACCACTCGACGACGTCAACGACAGCGTGGCCGCCCTGACGCGTGGTCTTCTCGTCATGATTCCCGCGGCCGCTCTGCTGCTCGCCGCGCTCGCCTGGCTCGTGGTCGGGCGCGTGCTGCGCCCGGTCGAGGCCATTCGGCGGCAGGTTGCGGAGATCGGCGGAACCAGCCTCGACCGTCGCGTGCCTCAGCCGAGAGGCACAGACGAGATAGCCGAGCTGGCTCGCACCATGAACGTCATGCTCGACCGTGTGGAGAGCGCGGCGACGCGGCAGCGCCGATTCGTGGCCGATGCATCCCACGAGTTGCGGAGCCCGCTCGCGCGTATCCGCGCCGAGCTGGAGGTGGATCGCGCCCATCCGGAGTCCGCCGACCTGCAGGCGACTCATCACAGCGTCATGGAGGAGGCTGAGACGCTTCAAAGCCTGATCGACGACCTCCTTCTTCTTGCGCGCAGCGACGGCGCACAGTCTCTCGAACGCCGCGCACCGGTCGATCTCGATGACATCGTGATGGGCGAGGTGGCGCGTGTTCGTGCCGGGGGAGTAGTAACCGTCGACGTGTCCGCCGTTTCGGGCGCCCAGGTGCTCGGCGACGCGACCCAGCTCGCCCGAATCGTGCGGAACCTTCTCGACAACGCGGCGCGGCACGGAGGGCCGTCAGTGCAGGTCAGCCTCACCGAGGAGGGCGGCACAGCCGTGCTGAGCGTCGCGGACGATGGCGACGGCATACCGTCGGAGGCCCACGATCGTGTCTTCGAGCGTTTCGCCCGGATGGACGACGCGCGGAGTTCCGCGGATGGGGGAACCGGGCTCGGTCTGGCGATCGCACGGGAACTGGCGCACGCGCACAGCGGAGACATCACGATCGACGCCGCCTACTCGCCCGGTGTCCGCTTCACGGTGCGGTTGCCGCTCGCCGCCGGGTGAGCCCGCGCGCGCGACCCGATCGCCGCCCGATACCGTCCATTGGGACGGCCGCGTTGCGGCTCGCGTCTGGCGCTGATTCACTGGCGCCCATGGCCCCACGAAGTTCTCTCACGACTCGCGTCGCGATCGTCGGCGGTGGGCCGGCCGGTCTGCTCCTGTCGCACCTGCTGCACCGCTCCGGAATCGACAACGTGGTGCTCGAGCTGCGCGACCGTGACTACACGGTGCAGCGGGTGCGGGCGGGAGTGCTCGAGCACGACGCGGTCGCGCTGCTCACCGAGGAGGGGCTGGGCGACCGCTTGCGCTCGGAGGGGCTCCGGCACGACGGCATCTACCTGCAGTTCGCGGGGGAGCGCCACCACATCGACTTCGCCGAGCTCGTCGGCAGGCACGTCTGGATCTACGGCCAGCAGGAGGTCGTGAAAGACCTGATCGCCGCGCACGACGCCAACGGAACGCCGGCTCGCTACGAGGTCACCGGCGTCGAGGTCGTGGGCATCGACAGCGACGCCCCCGCGGTGCTCTTCAGCCAGGGCGGCGAAGAGTTCGAGCTCGGCTGCGACTTCGTGGTCGGCGCCGACGGATTCCACGGGGTGAGCCGCCTGGCCATTCCGAAGTCGGACCGCACCACCTACGAGCGCGAATACGACTTCGGCTGGCTCGGGATCCTCGCGCACACACCGCCCTCCTCCGACGAACTCGTCTACGCCCTGCACGAGCGCGGTTTCGCCCTGCTGAGCATGCGCTCGCCGACGGTGAGCCGCCTCTACCTGCAGGTGCCCCCGGGCGAGAACATCGCCGACTGGCCAGACGACCGCATCTGGGACGAGCTCGACACGCGGCTCGCCCTGCCCGGCTGGACCCTCGAGCGCGGCGAGATCTTCGACAAGAGTGTCACGCCGATGCGCAGTTTCGTCTCGACGCCGATGCGCCACGGCAGCCTGTTCCTCGCGGGCGATGCCGCCCACATCGTTCCACCGACCGGGGCCAAGGGTCTCAACTCTGCGATCGCCGACGTCGCGCTGTTGCGCAGGGGCCTCGTCGATCACTACGAGCGTCAGGATGACGCGGTGCTCGACTCCTACTCAGAGACCCAGCTCTCGCGTTCCTGGCAGACGCAGTACTTCTCCACCTGGATGACGCGCATGCTGCACACCTTCAGCGGCCCCGACGCCGTGTTCGACCACCAGGTGCAGCTCGGCCAGCTCGCCCAGCTGGTCGGCAGCGCTCACGCCAAGGCCCACCTCGCCGAGTTCTACACCGGCCTG
Organism: Microbacteriaceae bacterium; assembly: GCA_025463665.1. GTDB lineage: Bacteria > Actinomycetota > Actinomycetes > Actinomycetales > Microbacteriaceae > Conyzicola. Next base: position 258 of record JAODAY010000366.1, on the reverse strand, counting down.
CCCATCACCCGCTAGGGCTGCGCGCTACAGCGCATCTTTCGCGATCGCGAACGCGCGATTTGCGGCGGGAACCCCCGCGTAGACCGCGCTCTGCAGGATCACCTCGATTATTTCCTCGCGCGTGAGCCCGGTTCCGAGAGCCGCGCGCAGGTGCATCTCCAGTTCCTCCCAGTGGTGCAGGGCGATGAGCGAACTGATCACGGCGATGCTGCGGTCGCGCCGCGCGAGTCCCGGCCGCGACCAGACCTCGCCCCACGC
>JAODAY010000364.1 GCA_025463665.1 Microbacteriaceae bacterium | reverse complement strand
TCTGGGGCGACCCGGACCGGTTCATCGAGACGTACTGGTCGAAGTTCTCCCATGGCGACACCTGGAAGTACTTCGCCGGCGACGGCGCGCACGTCGACGCGGACGGGGATATCACCCTGCTCGGCCGGGTCGACGACGTCATGAACGTCTCGGGGCACCGCCTGTCGACGACCGAGATTGAATCGGCGCTCGTGTCGCACCCCATCGTGGCCGAGGCCGCGGTGGTGGGGGCGGCCGACGAAGACACCGGCCAGGCCGTCGTCGCGTTCGTCATCATCAAGTCGAATCAGGCGGACGCACAGACGGCCGACGAGGCCAGCGCACTGCTACGGGCGCACGTCGCGGAGCGGATCGGCGCAATCGCCCGACCGAAGAGAATCTTCATCGTGGCCGAGTTGCCGAAGACCCGCTCGGGCAAGATCATGCGCCGACTGCTTCAGGATGTCGCGGAGGGACGAGCCGTCGGAGACACCACGACTCTCGCCGACACGAGTGTGATGCAGATCATCACCGACAAGATTCGCTGACTCGAACGAAGGGAGCCCGTCGAGACCCTCGCCCCCGGCGGTGGGCTCTCGACGGGCTCGCAGCGTGTGGAGCGTCAGGCGAACTCGACCATGAGCTCGACCTCGACGGGAGAATCGAGCGGCAGCACCGCGACGCCGACTGCGCTGCGGGCGTGCACGCCGATCTCCCCGAAGATGTCGCCGAGAACCTCGGACGCCCCGTTGATGACTCCCGGCTGGCCGGTGAAGACGGGGTCGGATGCCACGAACCCGACGACCTTGACGACGCGGGTGACGCGATCCAGCGAGCCGATGACACTGACGACCGCTGCAAGCGCGTTGAGGGCGCAGGTGCGGGCAAGAGCTTTGGCCTCATCGGGCGTGACATCCACACCGACCTTGCCGGTGCGGGCAAGCGCGCCCTCGACCATCGGGAGTTGCCCCGAGGTGTACACGGTGTTGCCGCTCACGACGGCGGGCACATAGGTGGCCACCGGCTTGACCACGACGGGAAGGGTGATGTCGAGCTCGGCCAGGCGGCGGTCAATCGTGCTCATCAGGCGTTTTCTGCCTTCTCGCGCTTGAGGTAGGCGACGAGGCCGCCCTCCGGTCCGTTCACGACCTGGACGAGTTCCCAGCCCTCCGAGCCCCAGTTGTTCAGGATCGCGGCGGTGTTGTGCACGATCAGCGGCGTGGTCAGGTATTCCCAGGTGGTCATTTGTCGGCTCTCGCTCAGGGTGGTACGCAGGTCGGTCACGTAATATGATTGTATGTCTGCCCAAAAATCTCGGCCTAGAGGTGTGATCAGCGGCATCTTCGGAATGCTCGGCTTCAGCATCATCGCCGGCGTTCTCGTCACCGCCATGGTCACCCCCGCACTGGCCGTGACCGGCGTCACTGCCTCCAATGGGATCGGCATCTTCGACAGCCTGCCCGAGTTCATCGAGATCGGCGACCAGCCGCAGAAGAACGAGATCTACGCGACGAACGGCACTAATGCGGACGGCTCCCCCATCTACGTCGAGGTCGCCCAGGTCTACAGCCAGAACCGCGAAGAGGTCGAATGGGACCAGGTCTCGCCGTTCCTGAAGGACGCGGTCGTCGCGGGCGAAGACCGCCGATTCTATGAGCACGGCGGGGTAGACCTCCAGGGTGTCATCCGCGCGGCGATCGGCAATGCATCCGGTAGCTCGAAGAGCGGCGCGTCGACGCTCTCGATGCAGCTCGTGAAGAACATCTACATTCAGAAGGCCTTGCAGGAGCCGACGGAAGAGGCGCAGAAGGCTGGAATCGCCGAGGCACAAGCGAGCACCTTCGATCGCAAGATCAAGGAGATGAAGCTCGCCATCGGCCTCGAGAAGCGCTATTCGAAAGACGAGATCCTTCTCGCCTATCTCAACATCGCGGGCTTCGGCGGCAACAACTACGGCATCGAGTCGGCCGCCCAGCGGTACTACGGCGTCTCCTCCACCGACGTCACGCTCGCCCAGGCGGCGAGTCTCATCGCCATCGTGCAGGAGCCGGGCGCGCGCAGCCTCGACGACCCGGCGAACTACGTCGCGAACCAGGAGCGTCGTGATGTCATCCTGAAGAACATGCTCGTCGAGGGCATGATCGACCAGGCGCAGCTCGACGAGGCGCTCGCGACCCCCATCGACCCGTCCACCGTGGTGCTCAAGCCATACGCGAACGGCTGCATCGCGGCGAACGCCTACGCCACCTATTTCTGCGACTACGTCACCAAGCTCATTCCCGAGCTGGCGACGCTCGGAGCCACCGAGGCCGAGCGCGAGACGAACTGGAAGCTGGGCGGATACAAGATCTACACCACCCTCGACCTGCGTCTGCAGACCGTCGCACAAGACAGTGTGATGAAGAATGCCCCGGCTAACGAGACGCGACTCAACCTCGGCGCCGCTTCGGTGTCGGTGCAGCCGGGAACCGGCCGAATCCTCACCATGGCCCAGAACAAGACCTTCAACAACACCGAGGCCGCGGCATCCGACCCCACCCTGACCGCCGTGAATTACAACACCGACCGCAACTACGGCGGCTCGAGCGGCTTCCAGGTCGGATCGACGTACAAGCTCTTCACGCTGCTCAACTGGCTGCAGAGCGGACACGGCCTCAACGAGGTCGTCGATGGAAACGCCCGCACGCTCAAGGCGTCGCTGTTCACCGACACCTGCACGGGCGGGTGGGGCGGCGAGTGGCCGTTCAAGAACTCCGCGGGCGAGACCGGCAATCGCACGGTGATGGCCGCGACGGCACAGTCCATCAATGGGGCCTTCGCCTCGATGGGCCTGCAGCTCGACCAGTGCGAGACGAAGAAGATCGCCGAGCGCCTCGGTGTGCACCCGGCGAACCCCGACCTCGAGCTCGAGTCCAACCCGGCGGCGATCCTCGGCACGAACGTCATCGCCCCGCTGACGATGGCCGCGGCATACGCCGGCATCGCCAACCACGGCATGTACTGCGCGCCGGTCGCGATCGACAGCATCACGAACGACAGGGACGAGGTGCTCCCGGGGCAGGCGCAGGAGTGCAGCCAGGCCATCGAGCCCGAGGTCGCCGCGACTGCCGCATTCGCCCTCGCCGGCGCGATGAAGAACTACGCCGGTAACCCCAATGACGGCACGCCGATGATTGGCAAGACGGGCACCACCGACTCGTCGAACCAGACCTGGCTCATGAGCTCGTCGACCGCCGTGACGACGGCCGTCTGGTTCGGCAACATCGTCGGTAAGTACTCCATATCCCGTTATGCGAGCGGCCTCAACAACCGCCATATTCTCGCCAAACCGATCAACGCCGCGGCGAACAGGCTCTACCCCGGCGGAGTGTTCGACGACCCGGCGCAGCGCCTCATCACCGGTGCGGGCATCACCGTGCCGAACCTGATCGGCGGATCAGCGGAGAACGCCGAGTCGATTCTCAAGGGCCTCAAGCTCGGGTATGCCGACGGCGGCGCTGTCGACTCCGACCAGCCCGCCGGTGTCGTGGTGAGCACCGATCCGGGCGCCGACGCGATAGTCGCCCGCGGGCAGACTGTGACCGTGTACACCAGCAACGGCTCGTCGGGCAGCATGCCCGACGTGGTGTCGGCGGCCCAGGACTTCTCGAGCGCAAAGAACTTCCTCACCGACAAGGGCTTCACCAACGTCTCCGAGACCTGCGTGGCCGTCGGGAATAAAGATGAGGCAAACATCGGTAAGGTCATGTCGAGCAACCCGGGCGCCGGGAGCCCCGCCAAGCTGGCGGACGAAGTGAAACTCGGCGTCGGTAAGGAAAAGTGTTGACGCACCCCGCAGCCAGGGCCGCCATGGCCGCCGCCGGTGCGGTCGCCGCGGCCGGTGTCGGAGCGGTCGCCTGGGGCGGCCTCGTCGAACGCAACCACTTCACCGTGCGCTACGAGGTTCTGCCGATTCTCGAACCCGGGGCGCGAACGCTGACGGTGCTGCACCTCGCCGACCTGCACCTTGCGCCCTGGCAGCGGGCGAAGATGGAGTGGATCCGCTCGCTCGCCAACCTCGAGCCCGACCTCGTGGTGAACACCGGCGACAACCTCGGCCACGACGACGCCTACGAGGCGCTCGAGTACACACTCGCGCCGTTCTCCTCCGTCCCCGGCGTCTACGTGAACGGATCGAACGACTACTTCGGACCGACGCTCAAAAACCCGATGCGCTACTTCACCGGCCCGAGCGAGCACAAGAAGACCTCGGTGGCGCTCGACACCCCGCGTCTCGAAGGCTACTTTCAAAACGAGCTCGGCTGGCTCAGCCTCAACAACGCCGCGCGCGCCATGTCGATTCGGGGTTCGCGTCTCGAGTTCTTCGGCGTCAACGATGCGCACCGTTCCTGGGACAAGCTAGGCTCCCTGCCCGGTGCCATCGAGGAGATGCGCGAGAACGTGACCTGGCCTCCCGGACGCCCGGGACAGGACTCGATCACGATCGGCGTCACGCATGCCCCCTACCAGCGCGTGCTCAACTCCTTCGTCACCAACGGCGCCGACCTGATTCTCGCGGGTCACACCCACGGTGGCCAGATCCGGGTGCCCGGCCTGCCTGCGCTGGTGACCAATTGCGACATTCCCCGTGAACAGGCTCAGGGCCTCAGCATCTGGCATCACGCCCGTCGCGCCGCCTATCTGAACGTGTCCGCGGGGCTCGGGACTTCCATTTACGCCCCGATTCGCTTCGCTTCTCTGCCCGAAGCGGTCATAGTGACATTAACGGGCGGAGATTTCAGCTATTCTTGATAGGTTCCCGTTGCTCGCAGTGGGAAGATCGGGGTGTGGCGCAGCTTGGTAGCGCGCTTCGTTCGGGACGAAGAGGTCGTGGGTTCGAATCCCGCTACCCCGACACAAACACGACAGGGCAACTTCCATCACGGAAGGTGCCCTGTCGTGGTTAACGAGCAGGGTTCGTCACGGATGCCGCCTGCCGG
>JAODAY010000325.1 GCA_025463665.1 Microbacteriaceae bacterium | reverse complement strand
ACTGAGTGGGGGTATATCTAGGGTGTCACGATCCCGCGGGTCTCGCCGCCTCGTGTGACCGGCGATCGGCGAGCGCCGCCCCACCGCCCCGCCTCCCCAGCGCGACGAGCGCACCGATCGACCAGGCGAGCAGCACGAACACCAGCAGGTTGCGCGCGCTCAGCACGACCAGTAGCGCCGGTTCGAGCGACAGCAGCCGCGTGTACAGGTAGGGATACCCGAGTTGGGTGAGCGCGGCGAGGGCGAGGGCGAGCACCGCCGGCACGCGGAAGGGCGCGCGAACGGCGGCCGTCGCGGTCGTCAGGCCGACGATGACCGGCACCGCGAGCCACGACATGAACTGCGGAGAGCCCACCTTGTTGAACGCGATGAGGGTGCAGACGAGCGCGAGGGCGAGCGGGGCGAGCACCGCGGGGCTGGCCGCGCCGCGCCTCACCGCCCACACCCCCAGGGCACCGACGGCGAGCGCGGCGAGCGCGAGCAACGGATTCATGAGCGCGGCGGCGACCTCGACGCCCGGCCCGTGAATCTGATAGGTCAGGATGTCACGGTCGTAGTACACCGAAGTGCCGGGCACGCCCGCCCGGGCGAGCCATAACCAGACCGTGCTCACCGGCGCCTCGACCTGCAGGCCGCGCCCGGTCTGCTCGGTCACGAAGCTGAACACGGTGCGCCCGCCACCGAAGGCGGCGACGACGGCGACGATGACGACGCTCGTGCCCGCCGCGGCGACCACGACGGCACGGCGCTGTCGCATCGCAATGACGACCGCGGCGAGCAGCGCCGCGGGCCACACCTTGATCCAGGTGGCGAGCGCGAGCACGACAGCGGCGGCCGTGGGTCTGGTCGAGAGCAGCAGCATGCCGAGAATCGCGAGGGGAACCGTCACGGAGTCGATTCGGCCGACGGCGATGGGACCCAGCAGGAGCAGAAAAGCGATCCACCACCAGCCGACCGCTGCGCGGCTGCGGTTCGTGAACCAGCCGGTGATCGCCGCGAAGGCGACGCAGTCGAGGATCATCACGATGCTGAGCCAGCTGCTCGCGTAGAGGTCGGGGCCGAGCGCCGAGGCCTCGATCATCGGCACGATTGCGACGATCGGGTACACCCAGAGGCTGTCGATGCCCACCCAGTAGTCGGAGAAGAGCGCCTGCTCGCTCCACATCTTGTACACCAGGGTCACGTCACCGAGCGGCAGCCCGGGCGCCAGCAGGTTGAGGGCACCGAGCCCGAGGTGCGTGAGCAGGAAAACGGACCAGATCACGAACCGGTTCGAACCCACCGTCCGCACCAGTGACCGGCCCGCCGCGCTGCGGGACCGCGGCGGGAGCGCGTCGACCGTCATGCGAATAAGGCTAGCCGCGATGGAACGGCGGGGTTCACCCCTCGCCGGGCGACGCGAGCAGCCCCGCGATGGTCGGGGGCAGCGCGGCGGCGAGGTCGAGAATGGTGACCGGTCCGCCCGCGCTCGCCCGCTGCCCCGCGAGGCCGTGCAGCACCGCGGCGCTCGCCGCGAGCCTGGCCAGGCAGCCCGGGTCGGCCGCGGCCTCCTCGGAGTGGGTGGCGACGAGAGCACCGAGAATACCGGCGAGCGCGTCGCCCGAACCCGCCGTTGCGAGCCAGTTCGGAGCGGACGCGGCCACCAGGCTGAGTCCGCCGCCGGAGACGAACGACTGGTGCCCCTTGAGCAGCACCGTCACGCCGAGTTCGGCCGCGGCGCGCTCGGCCCATGTGCCCGGGTCCGCCGCGATGACGTCGCGGCCCACGCCGAGCAGACGCGCAAGTTCTCCGTGATGGGGGGTGATGACGACGGGGCCGCCCGACGCGGCGTGCAACGCGAGCGCACCCCCGTCGAGCACCGTCGGCAGCGACTGGGCGAGGGCGAGGGTCGTCGCCGCCCGCGAGTCGTCGTCGCGGTTGGCGTAATCGGTGCCCGACCCGATGAGCCACGCCTGCACCCGTCCCTCGCTCGTCACGGCCTCGGGGCGCCGCTGCAACACGAGCGTCGACACCCGCTCGCCACCGAGATAGCGCACCATGCCCACTCCGGTGCGCAGGGCCGCCTCGACGCCGAGCACGGCGGCGCCGGGGTACTGGTCGGATCCGGTGATGACGCCGAGCACGCCGCGCGAGTACTTGTCGTCGGACTCTGTGGGCACCGCGATATGGCGGGCCGCGGCATCCGGGAGCCACTGAGAGAAGTTGGTCATAGCCCACAGGCTAGTTTGGAAGCATGACTTTGAGCATTCCCGACCGCGTTGTCGTCTTCGACTACGGGGAGGTGATCTCCGTCTCGCCGAACGAGGCCGACCGCGAGCAACTCGTGCGCATCGCCGGCGTCGACGGCGACGCTTTCTGGGCGAGCTACTGGTCGCACCGAGACGCGCTCGACCGTGGAACCGTCAGCGTCGTCGAGTACTGGGCGCTCATCGCCGCCGACACGGGCGCCCGGTGGCCGACGTCGACGGTGCAGCGGTTGTGGGCGGCCGACTTCACGAGCTGGATCAGCGTCGAGCCGGGAACGGTCGACCTCATTGCCGAGCTGCACGCCGGCGGAACCCGCATCGCGCTGCTCTCCAACGCCGGTTTCGACTTCGCGTCGCCGTTTCGTCATTCGCCGATGGCGCAGTTCTTCGAGCGCATGTTCGTCAGCGCCGAGATGCTCGATCTCAAGCCCGATCCGTCGATCTACCTCGAAGTCACGACCGAGCTGGGAATAACGCCACACCAGCTGGTCTTCATTGATAACAAGAAGATCAATACGGATGCCGCGGCCTCTCTCGGTGCGACGGTGCACCATTTCGTCGGCGTCGACGGTCTTCGGCAATTTCTCACCGCGCTCGCCCGCTGAACGGGCAGCACCACCACCCTGGAGTCCCGTGACGCAGTCCGCCCTTTTCACCCCCCTGAGCATTCGTTCCACGACGTTCCGCAACAGACTCTGGGTGCCGGCCCTGTGCCAGTACTCGGTCGAACTGCACGACGGCGTGCCGACCGACTGGCACCTCGTGCACCTCGGCTCCTTCGCCCTGGGCGGCGCTGGCCTCGTGATGACGGAGGCGACGGCCGTCGAACCGATCGGCCGCATCTCGCCGCACGACACAGGCATCTGGAACGATGAGCAGGTGGCGGCGTGGTCGCGTATCACGGCGTTCCTGCACGAGCGCGGGGCCGTAGCCGGAATCCAGCTTGCCCATGCGGGCCGCAAAGCCTCGACCCACCGCGGCTGGGACCCCGAGGCCAGGGGCACTGTCTCCGTCCAGGACGGCGGCTGGGCCACAGTCGGTCCGAGTGCCGTCGCCTTCGACGGATACGCGGTGCCCCGGGAGTTGAGCGGCGACGAGATCGCCGACATCGTCACGCACTTCGCGGAGGGGGCGAGGCGCTCGGTCGCCGCGGGATTCGACCTCGTCGAGATTCACGCCGCCCACGGCTACCTGCTGCACCAGTTCCTCTCCCCGCTGTCGAATCTCCGCACCGACGAGTACGGCGGCGGCCTCGAGAACCGTGCGCGCCTCCTGCTCGACGTCGTTCGCGCCGTGCGCGCCGTCGTGGGCGAGGAGCGCCCCGTCTTCGTGCGTCTCTCGGCGACGGACTACGCCGAGGGCGGCTGGAACCAGGAAGACACCGCGACGGTCTCCGGCTGGGCACACGAAGCCGGAGCCGACTTCTTCGACATCTCAAGCGGCGGCAACGTCGCCGGCGTGACCATTCCGCTCAGCCCGGGCTACCAGGTGCCATTCGCCGACTACGTGAAGTCCCGCGCAGAGGTCGCCGTGAACGCGGTCGGGCTCATCACCACGGCCGGGCAGGCCGAGGAGATCGTCGCGACAGGCAAGTCAGACGCGGTCATGATGGGGCGCGAGCTCATGCGCGACCCGCACTTCGCGCTGCGTGCCGCCCATGAACTCGGCGTCGAAGTCGACTACTGGCCAGAGGCCTACCGCCGGGCGCGCGGGCACTAGCCTCGGGCGCGACCCCGTTCAGGCTGCCCTCGGATCAGTCGCGGCCCTTGAGGATGCCGTTCCAGTAGACCTGGGGGAAGATGTCGGCGTCGATGATCCACGACAGCCGGCTCTCCTTCCAGGTCGGCACGTTCGGGATCGTGGGCATCGGACGGTACTGGTCGTCGAATTCGGCGAAGACCACGGTCGACCTCGAGACGGTGAACGGGCAGACCGAGTAGCCGTTGTACTTCTCCGGCAGTGGCTTGTTGCGGCGCGCAGCGACGAGGTTCTTGGCCAGCACCATGGTCTGCTTGCGCAGCGCCCCGCCCGACTTCGAGTTGGTTGTCGCCGCGGCGTCGCCGAGGGACCAGACGTTGCTGTAGCGCACGTGCCGGAGCGTCTCCGGGTCGACCTCGACGAACCCGCCCGCATCGCCCGGTGCAGGCAGGTCTGTCGCCTTCAGCCAGTCTGGTGCGGACTGCGGCGGAACCGCGTTGAGCACGTCGTAGCGGATCTCCTCCGTTGCACCGTCATCGGTGTCGGTGATGACGGCGACCTGTCCCGCGGCGTCGACCGACGACAACTCACTGTTCAGTCGAAGCTCGATGCCGTATTCGGCGATCTTCTCCTCGAGCTGCTCGTCGACGCCCGACACCCCGAAGACCGTCGGGTAGGGCTGCACCATGACGACACGGATGTCGCCGAGCACGCCGCGCCGCTGCCAGTAGTCGCACGCCAGGTACATCGGCTTCTGCGTGGCGCCGCTGCACTTGATCGGGCCGGAGGGCATCGTGAACACGACAGTGCCCGACGTCAGGTCGCGCAGCAGGGCCGAGATCTTGGGCACGAGCGAGAACTCGTAGTGCGAGGCACCCGCCGGCGACTGCATCGCCTCGGTGAGCCCGGGAACGGCGTCCCAGTCGAACTGCAGCCCGGGACACACCACGAGGTGCCCGTAGCCCACCGTTGCGCCGGAGCGCAGCGTCACGGTGTTCGCCTCGGCGTCGACCGAGAGCGCGCCGTCGTGAATCCACGTGACATCCGTCGGCGTCACCGACGCCTGCGACCGCACAGCCTGCGAAGCCTTCGCCCTGCCGCCCGCGACGTGGGAGAACAGCGGCTGGTAAAGATGGTGGTCTTTGGGCTCGATGACGGCGACGTCGCCCACCCCGTATCGGCGCAGTCGGGCGGCGAGCGAGATTCCGGCGTTGCCGCCACCGATGATGAGAACTTCGTGGTGCGTGCGGGGCGACATGGATGCTCCTCGGATCGGGCGAGACTGCGGGCGACCCGGCGGCGCGCTGCAGGGCCTCAATCCTAAGCAGGATCAGCCGGGTTAAGGGCCGGGCGGCGTTCTCGGGATGAATGATCGCCAGGAGGTGGCGTGCGTCGAGCACGGAACGGGCGTGGTCGCGGCACGCCGCGGCGGCCTCTGTGGCGAAACCCCTCCCCTGCATGGCGGTGCTCACGTGGTAGCCGACCTCGAGTTCGAGTCTGTCGTTGACCCACTGCCAGGTGAGACCGCAGTCCCCCACGAACTCCCCGTCCGCTGTCTCGATGGTCCACAGCCCGTAGCCGTGCTCAGCGTAGTTGCGCGTGTTCCACTCGATCCACGCGCGCGCCTCGTCGCGCGTCTTCGGCCGCGGGTAGTTAGGTCGTCACCGCGGCGTCGCCGAGCATCGCCGCCATGTCGTCGAGGTCGCCCCGGTCATCTCTCGAAACCGCAGCCGTTCGGCGACGGGGAGCCGAGTTCTCCCCGCGCCGGGTTCTACCGTTCGATCAACTGCGCCGCGTGGCATCCTGAACCTCGCCGACGAGTTCCTCGATAATGTCCTCGAGGAACAGCACACCCTGGGTTGTGCCTTCTTCATCGAACGCCCGCGCGACGTGCACGCCGAAGCGGCGCATCGTGGCCAGTGCGTCTTCGAGGTCGGTGCTGCGGTAGATCGAGATCAGCTGGCGGATGCGCTTGGGCGGAACAGGTTCGGTGAACTCGTCCTCGTCGAGATCGATGACGTCTTTGAGGTGCAGGTACCCGGTCGGCTCGCCCTCGTCGTTGATCAGGATGTAGCGCGAGAAGCCACGCTGGGCGACCGCTCGCTCGACATCGGCGGGGCTCGCGTCTTCCGGCAGGGTCACGAGGGAGTCGAGCCCGATCGCGACGTCGTGCACCTTTTTCTCGGTGAACTCGAACGCGGCCAGCAACGCGCCCGTGGAGTCGGTCAGCACGCCCTCCTTGGTCGACTGGGCGACGATGTTCGCCACCTCGCCGAGGGTGAAGACGCTTGTCGCCTCCGATTTGGGGGTGACGCCGAACAGCCGCACCACGCCGTTCGCCGTCGCGTTGTGGGCGACGATGACGGGCTTGAACACGTTGCCGACGAAGACCAGCGGGGGTGCGAGCAGCAGCGCCGCCTGGTCGGGCATCGAGAACGACAGGTTCTTCGGCACCATCTCGCCGATGACGACGTGGAGGAACGACACGAGCAGCAGGGTGAAGACGAACGCGATCGTGTCGGAGACACCCTCCGCGATGCCTGTGGCGCCGAGCGGCACCTCGAGCAGGTGGTGGATCGCCGGCTCGGAGACGTTGAGAATGAGCAGCGAACAGATTGTGATGCCGAGCTGGCTCGTCGCGAGCATGAGCGTCGCGTGCTCCATCGCCCACAGGGTCGTGGTCGCCGCGCGCGACCCGGCCTCGGCCCGCGGCTCGATCTGCGAGCGTCGGGCCGAGATCACGGCGAATTCGGCCGCGACGAAGAAGGCGTTGGCGAGCAGGAGCACGACGAGCCAGAAGATTCCGGGTAGTGATTCGCTCATCGGGCGTCCGCCAGCTTCGTCGGTTCGTCGGTGTCAGCCGGGGTGGGGGTGTATCGCACGCGGTCGATGCGCCTGCCATCGAGTCTCTCGATGCGGAACCGGCCGTGGTCGATGTCGACGACATCGCCGATCTGCGGCAGACGCCCGAGCTCGCTCATCAGCCAACCGGCGACTGTCTCGAACGGGCCCTCCTCTGGGACCGAGACGCCGGTGCGCTCGAGCAGCTCGTCTGGGCGCAGGATGCCGGGAAAGGTGAACCAGTCGCGGGACCGAACGACGTCGGCCTTCGTGCGGTCGTGCTCGTCGGAGACCTCCCCGACGAGTTCCTCGACGAGGTCCTCGAGGGTCGCGACTCCCGCCGTTCCGCCGTACTCGTCGAGCACGACGGCCATCTGGAACCCGCGGCCGCGCAGCTCGGCGAGCAGCGAGTCGAGCCGCATGGTCTCCGGAACCCGCAGCGGCTCGGTCGAAAGCGCCGAGACCGGCACATCCGTTCGCTTGTCGCGGGGAACGGCGACTGCCTGCTTGACGTGAACGAGACCGACGATGTCGTCGATGCTGTCGTCGATCACCGGAAAGCGGGACAGCCCCGTGGTGCGGGCGAGCTCGATCACGTCGAACGCGGTGTCTGTGCGGTCGACGCTCTTCACCCGGGGGCGCGGCGTCATGACGTCCTGCGCGGTGAGGTCGGAGAAGACGAGGGTGCGGGCGAGCAGGGTGGCGGTGTCGCTCTCGAGGCTGCCCTCGCTGGCCGAGCGACGCACGAGAGACGACAACTCCTCCGCGGTGCGTGCACCGGAGAGTTCCTCTTTCGGCTCGATGCCGAAGGAACGGATGATCGCGTTCGCGGTGTTGTTGAGCAGCGAGACGGCGGGCCGGAAGACCGTCGTGAACAGGATCTGGAACGGGATCACGAGTCGCGCGGTCCTGAGCGGCAGGGCGAGGGCGAAGTTCTTCGGCACCAGCTCGCCGATGATCATCGACAGCAGGGTCGCCACAACGACCGCGACGATCGTGGCGGTCGCCGGGATCGCGGCCTCGGCAATGCCGATGGCGACGAACGCGGGCGTGAACAGGATGCTGAACGCCGGCTCCATCGTGTAGCCGGTGAGCAGGGTGGTCAGGGTGATGCCGAGCTGGGCACTCGAGAGGTGGGTCGAGGTGCGCTTGAGCGCACTGATGGTCGGGGCGAGCCCACGCTCTCCCTTCGACTGCCGCGCCTCGAGGTCGGCTCGGTCGAGGTTGACGAGCGAGAATTCGGATGCCACGAAGAGGCCGGTTCCGACGGTGAGCAGGAGACCTGCTCCGAGCATGAGCCACTCATACATGGCGGCCACCGGCGGCGATTGAGAACATGGGCTGGCGAGGAGGGGGGTCGTCCATTATCTACAAGAGTATATCGGGGCTACCAGCTCACCGGCAGCGCTTTGCCCTCCTCGTACCCGGCCGCCGACTGCACGCCGACGAGCGCCCGTTGATGGAACTGGTCGAGCGACACGGCACCGGCGTAGGCGAGAGAGCTGCGCACCCCCGAGGTGATCATGTCGAGAAGGTCTTCGATCGACGGCCGCAGCGGGTCGATGTAGATGCGGGAACTGGAGATGCCCTCGGCGAACAGCATCTTACGGGCGAGCTCGTAGGCGTCGAGCCTGTCGAATCGCTGCTGCACCGCACGAGTGGACGCCATGCCCCAGCTCTCCTTGTACTGGCGCCCCGCGTCATCCGTCGCAAGCTCCCCCGGTGCCTCGATCGTTCCCCCGAACCACGATCCGATCATGACGGATGCCGCGCCGGCGGCCAGCGCGAGGGCGACATCGCGGGGGTACCGCACGCCGCCGTCGGCCCAGACGTGTGCGCCGAGCTCGCGTGCCGCATGCGCGGTTTCGAGCACGGCGGAGAACTGCGGCCGACCGACCGCCGTCATCATGCGCGTGGTGCACATCGCCCCGGGACCGACGCCGACCTTCACGATGGTGGCGCCCGCGCCGACGAGGTCGCGCACACCGAGGCTCGTCACGACGTTGCCTGCGACGATCGGCACGCCCAGCCGCAGCGCGGCGACTGTGGCGACGGCGGTCACCATGCCCTTCTGGTGGCCGTGCGCCGTGTCGAACACGAGAACATCGACGCCCGCGGCGACGAGCGCTCTCGCCTTTGCCGCCACGTCGCCGTTGATGCCGATCGCCGCGGCCACGACGAGCCGACCGGAGGCGTCGAGCGCCGGATCGTAAATTGTCGATCGCACAGCACTGGTGCGGCTGAGGGTGCCGACGAGCTCGCCGTGGTGGAAGACCGGGGCGAACTCGAGATCGGCGGCGACCATGAGGTCGAAGGCTGCACGTGCGCTGTCGATGTCGTCGGCGTCGATGCCGGTCATCGGCCCCTCGAGCAGGTCACCGAGTAGCGCGCCGGGGTCGGCGCCATCGAGGCGGATCGCGGGGATGCAGCCGAGGTAGCGACCCCGGTCATCGCGCACGACGACGCCGTGCCCCGCGACGGCGGGCACGGCGGAGCGGGCTGCCGCGGCCGTGTCCGACGCGGAGAAGGACAGTGGTGTGTCCCACGCCACCGGCTGCGATTTCACCCAGCGTATAGCCGCGTCGAGGTCCTGGAGGTGCATGTCCTGCGGAAGCACGCCGATGCCGCCGCGGCGGGCGAGGCTCGCCGCCAGCCGGGGCCCGGTGACCGTGTTCATGTTCGCCGAGACAATGGGGATCGTGGCACCCGTCGCGTCGGGCGGAGCGATCGACACGTCGAGCCTCGACGCGACCTTGGATCTGGTCGGTACGAGGAAGACGTCGGAGTAGGTCAGGTCGTGTCGTGGTGTCGTCTCGTAGAACTCCATGAAATTAACGCTAGACCCCCTGCGCGGCTGCACGGGAGATGAAATTTGATTACGCTTGACTCGGGTTCTGCCAACGAAGGCATGATTCGTGTGTATCGAAAAATGAGTGAATTGAGAGTGGGCGGTCGGCTGTGTCTAGCCAAGTGACCGGACTCGCACCGGAAGATGGGTCTTCCGGCGAGTTTGGAGCGAACGAGTGGCTCGTAGACGAAATGTACGAAAGGTACCTTGTTGACCGTGATTCGGTCGACGAGTCCTGGTGGCCGATTCTCGAGGGATATAAGCCCACCCAGACGACCCATCTCGATCAGGCTTCCGGCCCGAGTGCCGACGCGGCACCGGTGGGCACGGCGGCACCCGCCGGCCAGACCGGCGGTGAGGCGCAGATCCCCGAAGAGGTCATCGATTCCGCCGAGGTTCCGGCCGGTGCATCCGTTGCCCCCGCGGTGACGGCGAGCTCGCAGCAGCCGGTCGCGCGCACCACCTCGATTCAGGCGAAGCCCCAGCCCATCCCGGCAGACGCGCCGTCGAAGGCACCGGCTTCCGCCGGTGCGCCGAAGGAAGCCGCTCCCGCCCCGGACGCCAACGTCGTCGCGCCGCTCAAGGGCGCGTCGAAGTCGCTCGCTGCGAACATGGACGCCAGCCTCACCGTGCCCACCGCGACAAGCGTGCGCACCATCCCGGCGAAGCTCATGATCGACAACCGCATTGTGATCAACAACCACCTCAAGCGCGCTCGGGGCGGAAAAGTATCGTTCACGCACCTCATCGCGTGGGCGATCGTCGAGACGATCAAGGAATTCCCTAGCCAGAATGTGTACTACGACGAGGTAGACGGCAAGCCTTCGGTCGTCACCCCGGCTCACATCAATCTCGGCATCGCCATCGACATTCCCAAGCCCGACGGCACCCGTTCCCTCGTGGTTCCGGGCATCAAGCGCGCCGAGACGATGGGCTTCGGCGAGTTCCTCGCCGCCTACGAAGACGTCGTCTTCCGCGGCCGCAACAACAAGCTCACCGGCGCCGACTACGCGGGCAACACGCTCTCCCTGACAAACCCGGGCGGCATCGGCACCGAGCACTCGGTGCCGCGCCTCATGCGCGGCGCGGGAACGATCGTCGGAGCGGGCGCCCTCGAGTACCCGGCCGAGTTCCAGGGCTCATCGCCGCGCACCCTCTCCACCCTGGGCATCGGCAAGACCATCACCCTCACGAGCACCTATGACCACCGCGTCATCCAGGGTGCCGGTTCGGGCGAATTCCTCAAGAAGGTCCACGAACGCCTGATCGGCAACTACCGGTTCTACGAAGACATCTTCGCGGCGCTCCGCATCCCATACGCGCCCATCCACTGGGCGGCCGACATCAGCGTCGACCTCGCCTCGACGGTCGACAAGACGGCTCGCGTGCAGGAGCTCATCAACTCGTT
>JAODAY010000324.1 GCA_025463665.1 Microbacteriaceae bacterium | reverse complement strand
TCCCTCTAGTCTTTGCAACATAGCTTCACAGCAAGACTGAAAATGGTTCAATAACGAATCGCGATGAAGGCCCCGGTCCTATGCCGGGGCCTTCATCTGTTTAACGACCTGTGTTTAACGACCTGTGTCTAACGACCGACCTGTGTCTAACGACCTGTGTTCAACGAATCAGCCATTACTGCCCGCGCACCCGCTTGCGCAGGTGGTCGATGCGCGCCTGCAGCTGGGTCACACTCGCCTGGGCGACGGCGGGTCCGCCGAGCATGCGCCGCAACTCCGCGTGAATGAGCCCGTGCGGCTCCCCCGTCATCTTCGACCGGATGCCGACGAGGCTGTTGAGCAGCGTGCGCTGCTCCTTGAGCGTGCGGAAGAGCGCCGGGGCGTCGCGCTCCTCCGGGGCGAGAGACTTCTGGCGATCCCCCGACCGCTTCGACTGGCGCGCCTGACGCTGCTTGAGCAGTTCACGCACCTGATCCGGCTCGAGAATGCCGGGCAGCCCGATGAAGTCGAGTTCCTCGTCGCTGCCCATCTCGGCCGCGAAACCGAACTCGCCGCCCTCGTAGAGCACCTTGTCGAAATTCGCCTCCGACTCGAGTGCCTGCCAGGTGAACTCGTCCTGCAGGGCGTCCTCAGATGCCCGCTCCTCGCGGTTCTCGCTCTCGAGCAGCCCGTCATCGAGCAGGCCGTCGTCGTCCGTGTCGCGATCGAGCGCGTGGTCGCGTTCCATCTCGAGCGTCGAGGCGAGAGCCATGAGGCTCGGCACGCTCGGCAGAAAGATCGACGCGGTCTCGCCCCTGCGCCTGGTGCGCACGAAGCGACCGACGGCCTGCGCGAAATACAACGGCGTCGAAGCGGATGTCGCGTAGACACCGACAGCGAGCCGGGGAACGTCCACACCCTCCGACACCATGCGCACCGCGACCATCCAGCGCTGCGTGCCCTGCGAGAACACGTCGATGCGCTCGCTCGACTCCTTCTCGTCGGAGAGCACGATCGTCGGCAGCTCGCCCGTCAGCCCGTGCAACACCGTGGCGTATGCACGCGCCGTGGTCTGGTCGGTCGCGATCACGAGCCCCCCGGCATCCGGGACCGTCTGTCGCACCTCGCTGAGTCGACGGTCGGCGGCGGTGAGAACGGCGGGAATCCACTCGCCTGCGGGGTCGAGTGCGGTGCGCCAGGCCTGGGAGGTGATGTCCTTCGTGTCGCCCTCGCCGAGCCGGGCCTCCATTTCGTCGCCCATCTTGGTGCGCCAGCGCATGCGGCCCGCGTAGGCCATGAAGATGACGGGCCGCACGACGCCGTCGGCGAGGGCGCGGCCGTAGCCGTAGTTGTAGTCGGTGACCGAGGTGCGGATGCCCTTGTTGTCTGGCGCGTAGGTCACGAAGGGAATGGGCGCTGTGTCGCTGCGGAACGGCGTTCCGGTGAGGGAGAGCCGTCGGGTGGCGGGGCCGAACGCATCACGGATCGCGTCGCCCCAGCTGAGTGCGTCTCCGCCGTGGTGGATCTCGTCAAGGATGACGAGCGTGCGCGCCGACTCGGTGATCATGCGGTGCAGCTGCGGCCGTACCGCGATCTGGGCGTAGGTCACCGCGATGCCGTGGTAGCGCCGCCCGCCGAAGGCCTGCCCGTTGGCATACGCCGGGTCGAGACGAATGCCGACGCGGTGCGCGGCCTCTGCCCATTGCCGCTTGAGGTGCTCGGTCGGAGCGACGACGGTGATGCGGTCGACTTCGCGCCGGGCGATGAGCTCGGTCGCGAGACGCAGCGCGAAGGTGGTCTTTCCGGCGCCCGGCGTCGCGGCGGCCAGAAAGTCTCGGGGTTCGCGTTCGAAGTACGCGTCGAGCGCCTCGGCCTGCCAGGCCCGCAGCGCACTCGCGGTTCCGCGGGCGGCGCGCTCGGGGTACGACGGCGACAGGTGTTCTGCGGCGAAGGTGCCGACGGTGCGGTGAAAGCCGCCCTCAGCCATGGCACCCGGCATCACGGTGTGAGACATGCCGCTGGGACCGCCTGCCGCGGCGTGGGAGCGATTGTTCGACGGTTCTTCGGCAGTAGGGGATGCCGCGAATGGAGTGCTCACTTGATGCAATGTTACCCGCCGGGGCCGAGGTCGCCGTGCCGCCCGGGCCGCCGTCAGGAGTCACGGGCGAAGCCCTTTGCCTCGGATTCGCGACCGCGATTGTTACCGAGCAGCGAGGCCTGGGTGACGCTCCCCCGCCCGAATCGGGCACTGACGGCGTCCATCACATCTTCAGCCTCGCGCCAGCCGTCATCGTCGTCCCACAGGCTGGTCGGCCCGCCACCGGTCTCGGAGAGTTGTTCCACGCGCACCCCGACCAGTCGCACCCGGGCGTGTTGCTTGCCGACGCCCTCGTAGACCGCGCACACCTCGTCGTAGACGCGACGCCCCAGATCGGTCGGTTCGCTGAGCGTGCGCGAACGGGTGATCGTGGTGAAGTCGCCGAAGCGCAACTTGAGCACGACGGTGCGACCGACCGCACCCCCGCCCCGCAGGCGCACGGCGACCATGCTGGAGAGCCGCAGCAGTTCGCGCCTGATGATCGTGGGGTCCGTAACATCCGTCTCGAAGGTGACCTCGTGGCCGATGCTCTTCTCGACGGCGCGCGGTTGCACCGGGCGCGGGTCGATGCCCCACGCGAGGTCGTGCAACTTGCTGCCGGCCGCCTCGCCGATCATGCTGCGCAGAACGTCGACGGGCGTAGTGGCGAGATCACCGATGGTGCGCAGGCCGTGCTTCTGCAGGGACTCCTCGGTCTTGGCGCCG
>JAODAY010000169.1 GCA_025463665.1 Microbacteriaceae bacterium | reverse complement strand
CGCGAGACCACGCCCCCTCCAGCTGATCCGCTCAGGCGGTGATGATGACCTTCACCTCGCGCCCGCCGGCGGAGGCCATGAACGCGTCCTGCGCCTCGGTCATCGGGTAGGTGCTCGAGATGATGTCCTCGACGGAGACGCCGCCGGACCGGATGATCTCGATGGCATCCGCATAGTCCTCGGCGATATAGGTCGCGGCTCCCTGAATGCGGTTCTGCCGATCCTGGAGGGTCGCCATCGGAACGAGGATGGGCTTCCGTGGGATGCCGACGATCACAATCGTGCCACCCTTGCCGATCATGTCGACGGCGGAGTCGAAGGTCGGCTGGATCGAGACGCAGTCGAACACGAAGTCGGCGGTCTCGTCGAGCTCGGCGGTGACAAGGGCGGCGACATCGGGGTCGGCGGCGTCGACGACCGCGTCGGCTCCGAGCTTCAGGGCGAGGTCCCGCTTCGACTCGAGCACATCGGTCATGACGATCGTGCGGGCCCCGCGGTATTTCGCGGTGGCGAGCAAGAGGAGCGCGATCGTGCCGGCGCCGAGGATGACGACGGTCTTGCCCTCGATGTCCCCGGCGAGGCGGACGGCGTGCACCGGCGTCGCAAGGGGCTCGATGAGGGCGGCCGCGAGGTCGCTCATGTCCTCGGGAACGACGTGCAGGCGATCGGCGCGAACAGTGAATAGGTCGGTCATACCGCCCTCGCGGAAGCCGCACCCGAAGAACTCGAGGTTCTCGCAGACGTTCTCGCGGTTGGTGTGACACATCTTGCAGTGACCGCAGGGGAGGGTGGGCTCGGGGGTCACACGCGTGCCGACAGAGAGGTCGGTGACGTTGCTGCCCACCGCCTCGACGATGCCGACGACCTCGTGGCCCGGATAGTACGGCAGCTTCATCGCCGGGTGGTGGCCATGCATGGCATGGGTGTCGGAGCCGCACACACCGGAGACGAGCATCGACACGAGCGCTTCCTCCGGCCCGATCTCGGGAACGTCCTCGGTCACGACCTCGACCACGTCTGGGGACGAGATGATGACGCGCCTGCGCGATCGAGCGGTCGACGATGACATATGAACTCCTGTGTTCGAGATGAAAAGCGTGTAGCAAGGCTACTTTATGGAGTCTTTCTTATGCCAAATGATTCTAATTCACTCGCTAATCCGATTCTGAGGGTAGTATTACTACCTGCACGCTCGGCTCGGCCGAGCGCGCAACCCCGTACCTGAGCGTCACAAAGGAGTCGCCACGAGATGAGTACTTCCGTCACCGTACCCGCAGTTTCTCTGAACAACGGTGTTGCAATGCCGCAGTTGGGGTTCGGGGTGTGGCAGATCACGCCGGACGATCGCGCAAGTGCCGCGGTGCTCACCGCCTTCGACGCCGGCTACCGCGCCATCGACACGGCCCGCATCTACACGAACGAGGGCGGCGTGGGCGCGGCGCTCGAGCGGTCGGAGCTGTCGCGTGACGACGTCTTTCTCACGACGAAGCTCTGGAACAATGAGCAGGGCTACGACAGTGTGTTGCGCGCCTTTGACAACAGCCTCGCCAAGCTCGGCACCGACTACCTCGACCTCTACCTCGTGCACTGGCCGGTGCCGTTCCACAACCGCTACGTCGAGACGTGGCGGGCATTCGAGAAGCTCTACGCCGACGGTCTGATTCGTGCGATCGGCGTCTCGAACTTCGAGCCGAACCACCTTCGGACCCTCCTCGACAGCGCGAACGTCGTGCCCGCCGTCAACCAGATCGAGTTCCACCCCTACCTGCAGCAGCACGAGCTCTTCGAACTCCACAAGGAGCTGGGCATCGCGACCGAGTCGTGGAGCCCGCTCGGCCAGGGAACCGTGCTGGGCGACCCGGTGATCGGCGCGATCGCCGAGCGGCTGCAGAAGACGCCGGCGCAGGTCATCCTCCGCTGGCAGATCCAGCTCGGCAATATCGTCGTGCCGAAGTCCGCGACGGAATCCCGGATTCGCGAGAACATCAGCATCTTTGAATTCGAGCTCAGCGCCGACGACATGACGGCGCTCGGCGGCATCCACCGCGGCGAACGCGTCGGGCAGCACCCCAACGACTTCATCGACGATTTCTAGACCCGTACGCAGCTCCGACGAACAGACCCTTCGACGAAAGTGCAGCCTCACCATGGACGTACGGCACGCAACACACCCATCTCAGATCCGCACATTCGACACGACGGCGCTGCGCGAGCACTACCTCGTCGAACGCCTGTTCGTCGATGACGCGGTGACGGCGACCTACACCCACGAGGACCGTGTGATGCTCGTGGGGGTCAAACCCGTCTCGGGCCCCATCGCCCTGCCCTCGTTCCCCGAGATCCGCAGCGACTTCTTCTTCGAAAGTCGCGAGGCGGGAATCATCAACGTCGGCGGCGACGGAATCGCCACTGTCGACGGCACCGCCTATCGCATGACGGCGGGCGCGTGCCTGTACGTGGGGAGCGGCGCTCGGGACGTCACGTTCGAGTCGGTCTCGGCAGCCGACGAGCCGGCGCGCTATTACCTGTTCTCGGCGCCCGCACACCGGAGCTACTCGACGACGCTCACGGAGCCCGGTGCCGGCATCCAGCGCGAGCTCGGCGATCCGCTCACCTCGAATCGACGCACGCTCAACCAGTACATCCATGAGAACGGCGTGCAGAGCTGCCAGGTGGTGATGGGTGTGACCACCCTGCATCCGGGCAGCATGTGGAACACCCTTCCCGCGCACACCCATGACCGGCGGACCGAGTGCTACTTCTACTTCGACCTGCCAGAGGATGCGCGGGTCGTGCACCTCATGGGGCAGCCGAGCGAGACGCGGCATCTCGTCGTCGGCAACGAGCAAGCGATCATCGCCCCGAGCTGGTCGGTGCACTCGGGTGTCGGCTCCGCGAGCTACAGCTTCGTCTGGGCGATGGCCGGCGAGAA
>JAODAY010000276.1 GCA_025463665.1 Microbacteriaceae bacterium | reverse complement strand
TCGGCATCCACCACCACCGCGGTGTTGTAGTAGACGCCCGGCTGCTCCTCCTCATAGATGGGCAGCACCATGACCAGGTTCAGCTCCTTGGCGAGCGCGGCGAACCGTTGCACGACCGGACCGTCAGCGGGCTCTGAGTAGGCGTAGTACTTCTTGTCCTCGGTGATGCCGAAATACGGCCCATAGAAGAGTTCTTGAAAGCAGATGATCTGCGCACCCTGAGCCGCGGCATCCCGAGCGAATTGCTCGTGCTTGGCGATCATCGACTCCTTGTCGCCTGTCCAGGTGGTTTGGGTGATTGCAGCACGTACAACAGTCATGCGTTACCTCCGGGACACTTACGTCTTCGTAATTATTCGGGATGAACATTTCTCTTAGGTTTCACTATGTGACGTCGACGTAAAACCTACAAGGGCTCATTTCATTACGACTCGCGTGTGAACCAGACCGTCGTGGCCCCGGGGAGGTCGTGCTGCGGCCCGCCGACGCTGAACAGCAGCGCCTCGTCGACCATCAGCGGATACGGCTCCGTACCGAAGTTCGTCATGACGTTCCAGCCGTTCGGACGGCGAAAGTGCAGCACGTCGGCGCGGCCCGTCTCGACCCATTCGAGGCTTTCGTCGGTCTGCAGGATGCCACGGAGCTCGAGCCCGCGCTGGTACAGGCGCAGCGTCGACCCCGGGTCGCTCTCCTGCCCCGACACCGCGTGCGCCGCGAACCAGGGCGGCTGCGGCAGGTGGGATCCATCGTCGCCGAAGCCGAAGGAGGGGCCGTCGGGGCTCCACGGCAGCGGCACGCGGCATCCGTCCCTGCCCTTGTCGACGCCGGGGCTGCGGAAGAAGGTGGGGTCCTGCCGGTCGGCGTCGGGGATCTCGGCGACCTCGTGCAGGCCGAGCTCCTCGCCCTGGTAGAGGTAGCTCGAGCCGGGCAGCCCGAGCATGAACAGGGTGGCCGCCCGCGCGCGCCGCTCGCCGCCCTCCCGGTCGAGCTCGGGGTCGGTGCCGCCGGAGAGCACCCAGTCGACACCGTGCTTGCGTGCCGGATTGCCCTCCGCGTCGCGGCCGGGGTGGGGCAGACCGTAGCGGGTGGCGTGCCTGACCACATCGTGGTTCGACAGCACCCACGTGCTCGACGAGCCGGAGGTGGCCGCGAGGTCGAGGTTGTCTTGCACGACGGTGCGGAACTGCGCGGCGTCGAAGTCGGCCTGCAGAAGGTCGAAGTTGAACGCCTGGCCGAGGCTCTCGGCGCTGGCGTAGAGCGGCACGCGTTCCTTGTCGACCCACGCCTCGGCGACCGCCGTGCGGGGCGGGTCGTAGGAATCGAAGACATTTCGCCACTCGGCGTAGACCTCGTGCACGTCGTCGCGGTCGATCATCGGGTGCTGGCCGTCGCGGGGCAGCTCGGCAAGTTCGTGCCGCGAGAGCAGCGGCTCGGTCATGTCTTTGGTGAGCATATGTGCGACGTCGATGCGGAAGCCGTCGACCCCGCGATCCGACCAGAAGCGCAGCGTGCGCACGAAGTCGTCGCGCACCTCCTCGGAGGACCAGTCGAGGTCGGGCTGCTCGATGGCGAAGTTGTGCAGGTACCACTGGCCGCCGGGCACGCGCTCCCATGCCGACCCGCCGAACATCGAGTGCCAGTCGGTCGGCGGCTCGGAGCCGTCTGGCCCCGTGCCCTCGCGGAAGATGTACCTGTCGCGGGCCGGCGACCCGGGAGCCGCGGCGAGGGCCTCCTGGAACCACGGGTGCAGGTCGGAGGTGTGGTTGGGCACGATGTCGACGACGATCCTCATGCCGCGGGAGTGCAGCGCCTCGACGAGGGCGTCGAAGTCAGCCAGTGTGCCGAGCCGCGGATCCACGTCGCGGTAGTCGGCCACGTCATAGCCGCCGTCGGCGAGCGCAGAGGGGTAGAAGGGGCTGAGCCAGACCGCGTCGATGCCGAGGGCCAGCAGATAGTCCGCGCGGGAGATGATGCCCGGGATGTCGCCGAGGCCGTCGCCGTTGGCGTCGGCGAAGCTGCGCGGGTAGATCTGGTAGACCACGGCCTGGCGCCACCACGGTGGAAGCTCGGCCGTGGCATCCGGGCCCATCACCCCTTCACCGCGCCCTGCGTCACGCCCTCCATCACCCAGCGCTGGGTGAAGAGGTAGACGATGATGGCCGGGGCCATCGCCATCAGATAGGAGGCGAACGACACGTTGTAGTTGTTGCTGAACTGGGTCTGGAAGATGCTCTGCACGACCGGGAGGGTCTGCAGCGAGGGGTCCGAGGTGATCAGCGACGGCATCATGAAGTCGTTCCACGAGGCGAGGAACGCGAAGATGCCGACGGTGGCGCTCATGGGGGCGAGCAGCGGGAAGATCAACTGCCAGAAGGTCTGCCAGGTGGTGGCCCCGTCGATGCGGGCGCTCTCCTCCAGCTCGGCGGGGATCGAGCGCAGGAACGCCGTGAACAACAGGATGCTGAAGCTCAACTGGAACATGATGTGCAGGATCGTGACCCCCGCCGGGTTGTCGAGCCCGACGAGTCCGGTGAGCTGGATCTGCGGCAGCGCGACGACGGGGAACGGGAGGAACATCGCGGCGAGCAGGTAGAAGAACGACCAGCGGAACAGGCGGTGGTTCCAGTTGCGGGTGATCGCGAACGAGGCGAACGCGCCGAGAACGATGGTTCCCACGACGGTTCCGGCGGTGATCAGGATCGAGACGATGAACGCTCGCGGAAAATCGGTGAGGCTCCACGCCGTGGTGAATCCCTCGACGCTGAACGGGGCGGGAAGGGAGAACGCGTTGCCGTCGACGGCCTGGGTCTGCGTCTTGAACGCCATCGAGACCGTCACATAGAGCGGCACGATGACGGTGATGGCGCTCAGGAACAGCACGACGGTGAGCGACAGGCTGGACTTCTCGGGCCTGCGGCTCGCGCGGTCGCCGCGCGGTCGCCTCCCCTTGCCGTCACCGAGCGTGGCGGCCCCGTCGACGTTCTCCGCGATGAGAGCGGGCTGCATGGTCATTAGATTGCGTTCCTTCCACGAGTGATGCGGAGTTGTAACGCCGAGACAGCGATGACGATGATGAAGAAGATGGTGGCGTTGGCCATTTGGTAGGCGTAGTCGCCACCGGTGAATCCGGTGACGATGGTCATCGGGATGCTACGGGTGGCGGTTCCCGGTCCGCCGTTGGTGAGGCCCACGATGATGTCGTAGGCGTTCAGGAAGTTCTTGAACCCGAGCAGCACGTTGATGAAGATGTAGCCGGAGACCAGCGGAACGGTGATGCGCAGCAGTTGCTGCCGCTTGCTCGCGCCGTCGAGGTCGGCCGCCTCGTACACCTCCCCCGGAATCGAGAGCAGGCCCGCGATGTAGATGAGCAGGGTGCCCGGGATCGCCTGCCACGCGGTGACGATGACGATGCCGATCCACGCGAGGTCGGGACTGGCCAGGATGCTCTCGCTGAGCCACCCGATGCCCAACGTCTGGCCGAACACGGGGAGCGAGTTGGAGAACAGGAAGTTGAAGACGTAGGCGATGATGATGCCGGACACGACCATGGGGATCACGAAGATCGTGCGCAGGCCCGTCTTGAACCGGATGCGCGCCGTGAGCCCCACCGCGAGCAGGAACGCGATGGCGTTGACGACCACCACGGTCACCGCCGCGAAACCGAAGGTGAAGAGGTAGCTCTGCAGGATCGCCGGGTCGGAGAACATCGCCACGTAGTTGATGAGCCCGACGAACTCCCAGTCGCCGAAGCCGATGGAGTTGGTGAAGCTGAAGAAGATGCCGATGACCGCGGGGAGGGTGATGGCCAGGGTGAACAGGATCAGGCTGGGGAGCAGGAAGAGGTAGTAGATACCCTCGACCTTGCGCCGACGGCGCGGGGGCGCAGTCTTGGTGTGCGTTGCGCTGGCGGGCAGTGGCGTCGACCGCGCTGTCGTCGTTGTCATGCTCGGCTCTCCTTCAGGTAGTCACGTCTGTGGTGCTGGGCTCGTAGGTGCTGGGCTCGTGGGTGCTGGGCTCGTGGGTGCTGGGCTTGTTGCCGCAGGGCTCATTGCCGGAGGGCGAGGCGCGCCCAGTCCGCGTCGAGGGTCTTCAGGGTGCGCTCGACGTCGCTGCCCAGGGCGATCGCCTGGGTATAGTTCTCGGTGGGGATGGTGAGCGGAATGGCCTTCGACGGCCCCTGGTAGAAGTCGGCGGCGTCGTAGTACTCCTTCATGCCGAGAATGCGCGGGTCGGTCACCGGTGCGGCGTCTGTGGTGGTGCCGTAGCCGAGTTGCGCCGCGTTGTACTTGTCCATGACGTCCTTCTGGAAGAGGAAGCTGAGGAACTCGCGCGCTCCCTCCTTCTGCTCTGAGGCCTCGGGTATCCACGCCGCGAGGTCGATGTTGACCCGCACCTGGAGGTCGCCCGGGTCATCCGTCATCGGAA
>JAODAY010000275.1 GCA_025463665.1 Microbacteriaceae bacterium | reverse complement strand
TCGTGGTCTTGCCGCACCCGCACGGGCCGAGCAGGGCGAAGAACGACCCGGCCGGGATGGTCAGGCTGAGGTCGTCAATCGCGGTGAAGCCGGGGCATCGCTTGCTGATACCGACGAGCTCGAGGTCGGCGCCGGATTCGGCGAATGCTGCCTGTGCCATGGAGATCCTGCCGGTCTGTTGTCTAGGCGCCGAGCAGGACGCTTTGGAACTGGGAGCCGAACTCCTGCTCTTCGGCGCCGCTCAGGGTGCGGAACACTTTCGCCGTCGCGAGGGTCGCCTCGTCGGGAAAGATGAGCTGGTTCTCGGCGAGCGCGGGGTCGATGGCCATCGCCGCCTCCTTCGCCCCCTCGACCGGCGTGATGTAGTTGACCCAGGCCGCCACCTCGGCGGCGACCTCGGGCTGGTAGTAGTAGTTCATGAGCGCCTCGGCGTTGGCCTTGCGCGAGGAGCCGATCGGCACGACGAAGTTGTCGTTCCAGATCGTGCCGCCGGCCTCGGGAATGATGAACTCCCACTTGTCGCCGGCCTCGGCGTTGATCACGGTGATGTCGCCCGACCACACGATGGCCGCGAGGGTGTCCTCGTTGGTGAGGTCCTCGAGGTAGGAGTTGCCCTTGACGTTGCGAATCTGCCCCGACTCGACCTGGGTTCGGAAGATCTCGATGCCCTTGGCGAAGTCGTCGGCGCTGAAGTCACCCTCGATGTCGATGCCCTCCTGCAGCATGATCAGACCGATCGTGTCCCGCATCTCGGAGAGCACCCCGACGCGGCCCTTGAGCTCCGGATCCCACAGGTCGTTGACGCTCTTGAGGCCGTTCGGCAGTTTCTCCTTGTTCCAGCAGATGCCGGCGAACCCGCCCTGCCACGGCAGCGACATCTTGCGACCCGCGTCGAAGTCGGGGTCGCGCAGCGCAGGGGTGAGGTTGACGATGTTCGGGATGTTGCCGTGGTCGAGTTCCTGCACGTAGCCGAAACGGATGAGCCGGGAGACCATCCAGTCGGTGAAGCACACGGTGTCGGCACCGATGTCCTGGCCGAGCGCGAGCTGGTCTTTCACCTTGCCGTAGTACGTGTTGTTGTCGTCCACATCGACGCGGTACTCGACCGAGATGCCGGTCTCCTCCTGGAACCGCTGCAGCGTCGGGTACTTGCCGTCCTCGTCTTCGTCGATGTACGCGGCCCAGTTCGCCCAGACGAGGCTCTTGTCGGTGTCGGACTCGTCGGCCGCGGCCTGGGGCTTTTCGCCGGTGGACGGGGTACCGCAGGCGGCGAGGGCGAGTGCGGCGGCGACGGAACCGCCCGTGGCGAGCAGGGCCCGCCTGGAAACCTGCGATTGCCGGGCCTGGCGCACGAGCGACCGGATGAGCGGGTCTTCGGGTAGGGCTCTGTTCACGGGTAGCTCCTCGAGGGTTGCGACAAGTGCGACGAATGCGTTGCTTGATACTGGCATAGACATGCCGGGACAGAAAGGAAGAAGAGACCTAAACGTCTACCTCGTAACCTGAATGTCACGAAATCAGTAGTTATCTCACGCTTTTGGTGCGGAATCCATAGTGCTCGGCCTACGCTGATGGCATGAGAGTAGCCGTTCCACGAGAAGTGAAAAACAACGAGTTTCGCGTCGCGATCACGCCGTCAGGTGTCTTCGACCTCGTGAACCAGGGGCACGAGGTTTTTGTCGAGACGGGAGCGGGCTCCGGTTCCTCCATCACCGACGAGGCCTACCAGGAGGCGGGCGCGACGATCCTTCCGGACGCCGCCTCGACGTGGGAAGCAGCAGAGTTGCTGCTCAAGGTCAAGGAGCCTGTCGAAAGCGAGTACGGCTTTCTTCGCGCGGACCTCGTCGTCTTCACCTACCTCCACCTCGCCGCCGAATCGCGCCTGACCGCGGCCCTCGCTGCGGCCGGAACGACGGCGATCGCCTACGAGACTGTGCAGCTGGCGAGCGGCGCACTCCCCCTGCTCGCACCGATGAGCGAGGTCGCGGGGCGGCTCGCCCCGATCGTCGGGGCCAATGCGATGCTCAAGCCCAACGGCGGGCCCGGGCTGCTCGTTCCCGGCGTGCCGGGCACCCACCCGGCGAGGATCGTGGTGCTCGGCGGCGGCGTGGCGGGAACGAACGCGATCTCGGTCGCAGTCGGCCTCGGCGCCGACGTCGTCGTTCTCGACACCAACTTGCAGCGCCTCAAGGAACTCGACGCGCTCTACGCGGGGCGTGTGCGCACGATAGCGTCGAACGGGTTCGAGATCGAGCGTGCCTGCGTCTCGGCTGACATGGTCATCGGCTCGGTGCTGATCCCGGGAGCGAAGGCCCCGAAGCTCGTGAGCAACGACCTCGTCTCCCGGATGAAGCGGGGCAGCGTTCTGGTCGACATCGCCGTCGACCAGGGCGGCTGTTTCGCCGACTCCCGGCCGACGACCCACGCCGACCCGACATTCACCGTGCACGGCTCGCTCTTCTACTGCGTGGCGAACATGCCGGGTGCCGTGCCGAACACCTCCACCTACGCGCTGACGAACGCGACGATGCCGTACGTGCGCGCCCTCGCGAACCTCGGCTGGCGTGAGGCCCTCCGTGCCGACCCGGCGCTCGCCCGCGGGCTCAACACGTTCGCCGGCGACGTCGTGAACGAACCCGTCGCGAGTGCCCACGGCATGTCGCACGTGAGTCTCGCGAGCGTGCTGGCGGCGTAATCGCAGCGGGCTGGCCCTAGCCGGTCAGCCGTCAAGCCGGCCCCGCTCGGTGCGGCCCCCCGGCGTCATCATCCAGAAGCTGCCGTCGTTCGAACCGAGCGGCGGCGGCAGGGCACGCGAGCGGGTGATCGTGTGAAACTCGGCGGCGGTGCATCCGTCGATGACGACGATGTGGGACTGCCGAAGGGCCGACAGCGCACCCCACTGTGCCTGCCAATCGTCGGGGTGGCCGATAATCACTGGTACGAGCGGGTCGAGCGAGACCTCCACCCCGACGGGCGGAGCGAGCGCGGGGTCGAGCGGCGCCGTCCTCATGCCCACCGGAACAAGGGCGCCAGGAGCCGCGAACCGCGCGTCGCGTCGCACGAGCCGCGCTGCGAACTCTGCCGGCCTCGTCGTCACGACCGCAAGCGGACTGGACACATCGACCGTCAGGGGCGTGCACCGGTTCACCCTGCGCCCGCGTGCCGGCGCCGCGTTCGAGCGCGCCACCTGCACCCGCAGGCCCTGCCACCACCCGGAACCGGCAACCGGACGTTCGGTGTAGAGCGACGGATCACCGCCCGCGAGCACGTGCTCCTGCCGGCTGTTCATGCCCAGCAGCAGGCGGCTCGTGCACAGCGACGCGACGGTGTGCAGCGCCGGGCTCAGTCGCTGTGCGGCGACGACGCAGTACACACCCGCGGCCGGGCCGTCGCGCAGGGTCACCGCCAGCAGGTCGAGGATCGCTGCCTCGTAGTCGTCGGTGAAGCGCGCCGCGAGCGAGTCGAGGTCGTCGATGAGCACGATCCGCAGGCCGGGATCGCGCCGATCTGCCCCGGCTTCCGGGTGCCCGCTCGGCGCCCTGATCTCACGCACGAGCGAGTCGAGGCAGTCCCACGCGCCCTCGACGTTCGACGGCAGGGCGAGGAGGCGCTCGCCGCCGCTCGAGCCGAGGGTTGCGAGCAGCGTCGACTTGCCCGCGCCGGCGCCCCCGACTACGAGGAGGTTGCCGTGCGTTCTCGGATCGTAGCGCGCGAGTGACTGCAGCTGCCCGCGCGGATCGTCGAGCACTCCGAACGCGAGCCCGGGTCGTGCCGGCGCGGGGCCACCGTTCACGGGCGCAGCGAACGCCGCCAGGTCCTCGAGCAGGATCACCCGCGGCAGAGAGTCGAGCCACGGGCGGTGCGGGCGGTAGTCGTCGAGGCCGCGCTCCGCGGCGACTGCCGCGATGTCGTCGGTGTGCACGAGCGGGAACTGCGCCAGCCTCGTCTCCCCATCGCCCGGCCGCACGAAGGCGCGCCCGCGCGGCGATGCCGCGAGACCCGCGGCCTCGTCGGTTCCGATGACGGCGACGCTGTCAGCCCGGTTGTTGACCCGGAGCGAGATGCGGAGGGCGCTGTTGGCGAGAACCGCGTCACGGATGACCCCGGCGGGGCGCTGCGTGCACAGGATGAGGTGCACACCGAGGGAGCGGCCACGCGCGGCGATGTCGGAGAAGAGGGCGTGCAGTTCGGGAAAGCCTGCGACCATGGCGGCAAACTCGTCGACGACGATCACGAGCCGTGGCATCCGCTGCCCCGCCTCGAGGGCATCGATGGCCTTGGCCCCCGCCCCGGCCAGGTGACGTTCGCGGCGGCGCAGCTCCGCGGCGAGGCTGTCGAGTGCGCGCTCGGCCGCGACCTGGTCGAGGTCGGTGATCATGCCGACGCAGTGCGGCAGCGACTGCAGGGCCGCGAAGGCCGAGCCGCCCTTGAAGTCGACAAGCAACACGCCGAACTCGCGCTGCGAGTGCGCTCGCGCCATGGCGAGCACCCACGCCGTGAGCAGCTCGCTCTTGCCGCTGCCCGTCGTGCCGCCGACGACGGCGTGCGGTCCCTGCTCGACGAGGTCGAGTAGCAGGGGTTGCCCCGCGGTCGCGGCCACGACGCACTCGAGGCTCCCCGGCCGAACGTCGGCGGCGGCTCCGGCGAGGTCGCCCGGTCGCACCAGCGAGGGGATGTCGAAGACATTCGTTACGACTCCCTCCCGACGCGCGAGCACGGCGGCACCGGCCGACCAGGCCATCGCCTGTTCCGCCGAGACGAGGTCGGGGCGCACTGCTTTCCGGGCGGCGCCTCCCGGGTCGCGCACGAGTTCCCCGGCCGCGCCGCCCACCACCATGGCGATCCTCACCGACGCAGGCAGAGCCTCGTGCCGGTCGGCCAGGGCTACGACGATCTCCGCACCGGATTTCGCGCCCCGGAAGCGCACGACGGTGTGGTCGCGCGCCGTGGTCGCGGGTACCACCGGGTGCGGGAGGGCGCCGAGCCAGTCCCAGGCGCGGGCCGCACCCAGCCGGCCCACAGCGACGACGATTTCGTGTTCCGACGGCGGGAGCGATGCCGCGAGCTGCACGATGATGCCGCGGGCCGCTGCCATCGCGGCGGCCGGAGCACCATAGATGCCGATGCCGTGTCGCGCGTCGACCACGACGGGTGCGTCGGTGAGCGTCGCCGCGCCCTCGACGAGAAGGCGCAGCCGCGTGTCCGCTGCGTCGCCCGGCGTCACTCGGCGAGCGGGAACACCGTCGATCTCGATAGAGCTCGGCACCGTCCCCCGCCCGAGACGCACCGGCACCGGCCGGGTCGGATCGTCCAGCCAGAGCTCGGCACCCGGCACTCGCCCCTCGACAAGTCGCAGCGCAGACGGTGCAGCGTCGTCGGCGCGCCGCCGCTCATGATCGTGCGCGGCGTCGATCTCGCGCGCGAAGGCCTCCAGTTCGGTGCCGAACGTCGTCGCATCGCGT
>JAODAY010000255.1 GCA_025463665.1 Microbacteriaceae bacterium | reverse complement strand
GCAATACGAGGCCTTCTACGGCCTCCATGTGGTGCGCCCGGCCGCCGTCAGCCGCGTCGAGACGATCGACGGCCGCTTGCGGGTCAGCTACGCGGCATCCGGGGGCCAGCGAAGTGTGATGACCGAGGTCGTCGTCAACGCGACCGGCACCTGGGGCGCCCCGTTCATTCCCTGGTATCCGGGTCGCGACAGCTTCGCCGGTCGGCAGATTCACACCGCCGAATACACGGATGCCGCGGCCTTCGCCGACCAGCGGGTCGTCGTTGTCGGCGGCGGCACCTCCGCTATCGGCTTCCTCCTCGAGCTCGAGCGCGTAGCCGAGCACACCGTGTGGGTGAGTCGGCGTCCGATCCAGTTCCTCGAGGAGGGCACACTCAACCTCGAGGCGGGCCAGGCCGCGGTCGCAGCTCAAGACGAGGCGGCTCGCGCCGGACGTGCCCTGCCCAGCATCGTCAGCGGCACCGGCGTGCCGCGCACCCGCCGCATCCGGGCGGGCGTCGACCGGGGGGTGCTGCACGCTCTACCCATGTTCGCCTCGATCGAACCCGACGGGGTCCGCTGGGCGGATGGCACGTTCCGCCCGGCCGACGCGATCATCTGGGCCACGGGATTCCGTCCGGAGCTCCGTCACCTCGCCCCGCTCGGTCTGCGCGAGAAGGAGGGCGGCATCATCGTCGCGAACGGTACCTCCGAGCGCGAACCGCGGCTCTTCTTCGCCGGCTACGGTCCGCAGGCCTCGACGATCGGCGCCAATCGCGCCGGCCGGCTGATCGCGCGGCAGGCGATCGCGACGCTGAGCCGGCTCGAGCGGCAGTCCGCCGTCCGTTCCTGACCGACCCCGCGGCATGCGTGCCGTCCGGCACAGCCTCAGCGCACCGCGAGGTAGGCGAGCGCCGCCGCCCCCAGCCCGAGCGTGAGGTTGCCCGCGACGCTCGCGAGCGCAGTGACGAGCCGGCCGTCGCGCACGAGCTGCACTGTCTCGACGCTCATGGTGCTGAATGTGGTGAGTCCGCCGCAGAACCCGGTCACGAGCACGAGAGCGAGATCGGACGACACGTCCGCCCGCTCGGCGAGCGCCATCACCGCGCCACCGATGCCCGAGCCTGCCACGTTGACGACGAGCACCGCCCACGGAAACCCGCGCCGCCGGGCGAAGGTCGCCGAGACGACGGCGCGCACGATCGCGGCGATGCCGCCGGCGAGTACCACGGCGAGGGCGAGAAGCGGAGTCACCGTCGCTCCGTGACCGCACGCCGGGCACCGCCGACGCGCAACCCCAGCCACGCCGCGGCGAGACCGAGGGTGAGGGTCACCGCGGAGTAAGCGAGCGCGAGCGCCGGTGCATCCGCTTCGACGAGGCCGACGACCCCGACCGCCACCGCCGAGAACGTCGTGAACGACCCGACGAGCCCGGGTCCGAGCGCGGCCCGCACGGTGAGTGTGGCCCACCGCCAGCTTGCGGCGGCGAGAAGCCCGAGGGCGAACGAGCCGACGACGTTGATCACGAGCGTGGAGGTCGGAAAGGCGCCGTCGGAACTGAGCGTGCCGATCGCGAGCCGCAGTCCCGTTCCGACGACGCCGCCGCCGAAGACGGCGAGAAGCACGCGCCAGTCCGGATGCCGTGAAGGATGTGCCACGAGGCGCGATCCTACTCCGGCGAGACCTGACACTGGCGCTGGCCGTCGGTTTGCGGCATTGTTCGAGGTGACGGATTCATCGTGCCAGTGTCGGCGCGAGTCACGCCAGCACGGCCCTCGGCGGCCGCCCACCGTCTGCTCGTCAAGAACGTCAGCTCGTTACAAGGGAGTAACAATGCATTTTCGCGGTCTCGCACACTCCGGCGCATCACACCCCGCCACGTCACACCTAGCCGATGGTGAACCGCGACCGACGCGGGTGGGCGCGCGAAGCCGCGCGACCCTGGGCGCTCTGCTGAGCCTCGCCCTCGCGTTCGGCGGGCTCGCGGCGATCAGCCCGGCGACGGCAGCGGAGCCCGACCTCGCACCGTTGGGGAGCATCACCGCGTCGGCCTCACAGAACGACGCAGACGGCAACTTCCCCGCCGAGAACGCCATCGACGGCAACCGGGCGACGCGCTGGGCCAGCGGCAACGGTCCGGACGCCGACACGACCTTCACGGCGTCGCTCACCTCCGATCTGGGATCGGTCGCGACCGTCAGCGGCGTCTCCCTCGTCTGGGAGGCCGCCTTCGCGGCGCGCTACGACGTGCAGGTCGCGACTGCCGACCCGGCGACCGAGTCGAGCTGGACGACGGTGCACTCCGTGACGAACGGCGCCGGCGCGACCGAGGAGGTCGCCTTCGCGAGTCCGGTGCAGGCCAGGTACGTGCGCATCGCGATGCTCGAACGCACCGCCTTCACTCCTGATACGGTGCCGCACTGGTACGGCTACTCCCTTTTCACCCTCGCTGTGCACGGCGCGTTCGCGACCCCGACGGTCGGCTTCGCGGCGGCCACCGCCACGGTAGGCGCCGGCGGCGACGCGACGATCGGCGTGAACCTCAGCGGTGCGTCGCAGACGGAGCAGTCCGTGCGCGTCACGAGCGGCGGCGGCACCGCGGCTCCCACAACGGATTACACCGCCGTCGACCGGGTGCTGACCTTCGCCCCGGGCGTCACGACCGCGACGGTCACGGTGCCCACGGTCACCCACGGCCCCCTGGCGCCGCTCTCGACCTTCACGCTCACGCTCTCCGACGCGTCATCAGGAATCGCGTTCGGCACCCGCTCCACAGCGACCGTCACCATCACGCCCACGGGGGACCTGCCCAATGACGGTCCCAGCGACGTGCTCGAGGGCTTCGAGAATGGCGTTCCCGCCGGCTACTTCGGCTGGGGAAGCACCGACTCGGTGCGTCCGGCACTCTCGACGACGGATGCCACGCGGCCCGGTTACCCCGCAGACAACTCGGTGCTCACCGCGGTCGTGGCCGGCGAGCCCACGTCGAGCGACTGGTTCGGGTTCAGCAACGACACCGCGTCCACCGACTGGTCCGACGCCGACGGCTTCAGTTTCTGGTTTCTCGGCACGGGCAGCGGCGGGCAGCTCGGCTACGAGCTCAAGAACGGCAACCAGTTGTTCGACCGCACAGTACTCGATGACGCCGACGGCTGGCGCCAGGTGAGCGTGCTGTTCAGCGAACTGCGGCTCAAGGGCGCGCCCGGCGACCCGGCGCGCTTCGACCCCTCCGCCTCCACAGGGTTCGCGTTCACCCTCACGGGGCTCGGCGCCGGAAGCTTTCTGTTCGACGACATCGCCCTGTTCGACCGGGTGGTGACCCTCGAGGACTTCGAAGGTGACGTGCCGATCGGCTCGCCCACGGACCCCGTGGGATTCTTCCCCTGGGGCTCCCCATCCGACCAGCAGGTCACCCTCGGTGTGCGCGCCTTGGAACGCGGCGACGTGGTGGACAACCACGTGCTCGCGGGAACCTACGAGATTCCGGCCGGCGGCTGGGGCGGGTTCAGCGACAACCTCGCGGCATCACGGGACTGGAGCTCCTTCCGGGGCATCCGCTTCTGGTGGTACGCCTCGCAGCCGAGCAATCCCGCCTCGCCGACTGCCGGGGAGGAGATCAAGGTCGAGATCAAGGACGGCGGGCCAGACGCCGAGCACTCCGAGCTCTGGCAGGCGACCTTCAGAGACAACTGGGGCAGCTCGACGAGCCGGTGGAAGCTCGTCGAGCTCCCGTTCTCGAGCTTCACGCTCGGCGGGTACCAGCCTGGCACCGACGAGACCCAGAACGGCGTGCTCGACCTGACCGCGGCGTGGGGCTTCGCGCCGACGCTGCCGCCGGGCAAGTCGGGAGCCATCGGCTGGGCGGTCGACGACGTGCAGCTCTACGGAACGACGGCGGTCAACGCCGACGTGGTCTCCGCCAGCCAAGACGTGTACCTCGTCGATGCGGGTGACACCGCGACCGTCACCCTCGCCCTCACGACGGCGACCGGTGACCCGCTCGCTGCCGACGCGACAGTCGAGTTCACGAGCGGCGCGGGAACCGCGGAGGCGGGAACCCACTTCACCCCGTTCGGCGGCTCGGTGACCTTCCCCGCCGGAAGCGAATCGGGCGCGACACGCTCGTTCGAGGTGCAGACGCTCACGACGACGGGAGGCGACGAGGCACGCGGCATCCCGATCGCACTCGAATCGAGCACCTTGCTGCTGCCGCCGGAGGCCCCTCGCGTGGTCATCAACGCCCACGGGCTGCCCTACCTCGACTCATCGCTCTCGATCGGCGACCGCGTCGACGACCTGCTCTCGCGCATGAGCCTCGCCGAGAAGGCGGGGCAGATGACGCAAGCCGAGCGGCTCGGCCTCGCCAGCCCGTCGCAGATCGCGACCCTCGGCCTCGGTTCGGTGCTCTCCGGCGGCGGGTCGACCCCCGCGGCGAACACGCCGGAGGGCTGGGCCGACATGATTGACGCGTTCCAGCGCCAGGCGCTGTCCACCAGGCTGCAGGTTCCGCTGCTCTACGGCGCCGACGCCGTGCACGGGCACAACAACGTGCTGGGCGCGACGATCTTTCCGCACAACATCAACCTCGGCGCCACTCGCGACCCCGCGCTCGCCGAAGACATCGCCGCGGCCACCGCCGTCGAGACCCGAACCACCGGCGTCAACTGGGCGTTCGCCCCGTGCCTGTGTGTCGCCCGCGACGAGCGCTGGGGCCGCACCTACGAGTCGTTCGGCGAAGACCCCGCCCTCGTGAAGAGCTTCGCGGCCGGATCGATCGAGGGACTGCAGGGAAGCGACCCGACCGACAAGTCGGGCCCGTTCAAGCTGCTCGCGACGGCCAAGCACTGGGCGGGCGACGGCGGAACCACCTACGACCCTGCCCAACTCGCGACCGGCGGCTACCCGATCGACCAGGGCGTCACCCACGCCCCCTCGCTCGAGCAGTTCGAGGCGATCCACGTCGACCCCTACCTGCCGGCGATCGCCGCGGGAGTCGGGTCGATCATGCCCTCCTACTCCGCCGTCGACTTCGGCGCAGGCCCGGTGCGCATGCACGAGAACACGCAACTCAACACCGACGTGCTCAAGGGCGAGCTCGGGTTCAGCGGCTTCCTCATCAGCGACTGGGAGGGCATCGACAAGCTGCCCGGCGGCACCTACGCCGAGAAGGCGGTGCGCAGCGTCAACTCCGGCCTCGACATGGCCATGGCGCCGTACAACTTCGACGACTTCATCACGAGCGTCGAGACCGCCGTCGGCAGCGGCGCGATCAGCCAGTCTCGCGTCGACGATGCGGTCCGTCGCATCCTGACCCAGAAATTCGAGTTGGGACTGTTCGAGAACGCCATGGCCGATCGCAGCCAGGCCGACGCCTTCGGCTCAGACGACCACCGCGCGATCGCCCGCCGGGCCGTCGCTCAGTCGCAGGTGCTGCTCAAGAACGCCAACGAGGTGCTGCCGCTGGCGAAGTCCGACTCGATCTACCTGGCCGGCTCCAACGCCGACGACCTCGGCAACCAGATGGGCGGCTGGTCGATCACCTGGCAGGGCGGTTCGGGCCCGACGACGACGGGAACCACCATCGCCGACGGCATCGCCGAGGTCGCGCCGAACGCGACGCTGACGGTGAGCCCGGATGCCTCGGCCCCACTCGAGGGCAACGACGTCGGTGTCGTGGTCGTCGGTGAGACGCCGTACGCGGAAGGCATCGGCGACGTCGGCAACAACGGCCACAGCCTTTCGCTGTCGACAGCCGACCAGTCCGCGATCGACACTGTGTGCGCCGCGATGGAATGCGTCGTGCTCATCGTCGCCGGGCGCACACAGCTCGTGACCGACCGCATTGACGCGATCGACGGGCTCGTGGCATCCTTCCTCCCCGGCTCAGAGGGGCAGGGCGTCGCCGACGTGCTGTTCGGCGATGAACCGTTCACCGGCC
Organism: Microbacteriaceae bacterium; assembly: GCA_025463665.1. GTDB lineage: Bacteria > Actinomycetota > Actinomycetes > Actinomycetales > Microbacteriaceae > Conyzicola. The sequence continues at coordinate 849 of JAODAY010000255.1, read as the reverse complement.
GGCTGCCGCTGACCTGGCCCGCGACCGCCGAGCAGGTGCCGATCAACGTGGGTGACGCGACCTACGAGCCGCTGTACTCCTTCGGCTGGAGCGAGCGAACGGATGTACCGCGCACGCGTCTCGAGTCGGTGCTCGACGGGCTTGCCGCCGGTGCCGCGCGTGACGCCGTGCAGGGGCTGCTCGACGCCGAGGTGTGGGGCGACGGCGGCCAGATCGGCGACCCGGAGCGGGCATTCCCGCTCATCGCCAGGGCCGCCGCGCTCGTCACCGGCGCCGACGCCGACCTGCTCGTCTCCCTCGCCCGGGACCTCGCCCAGGCCGCGATCACGAACGACAGCGCGGTAGCCGGCTCGATGTCGCTGACTGCGGACGCCGAGCACGCCCTGCTCACGGGCCAGGCGTTCACCGCGGTCGAGCTTCTCGCGCGAGTGCTCGGCTTCACGGTGGGGGAGAACCCGGGCGGCCCCGGCACCCCAGGCAACCCGGGCGAACCGGGCGGCGACGGCGAGAAGAACATCGTCTCGGCGACGGTCACGCCCAACAGGGCCAAGGTCGGCGACCGGGTCACGGTGAGCGCCTCGGGCTTCGAGCCGGGGGAGAAGGTCTCGGGCACGCTGCGCTCCGACCCGGTGGCCATCGGCACGGCGACCGCCAGTGCATCCGGCGCTGTTCGGCTGGTGTTCCGGGTTGCGAGGGGCACCGACCTCGGTGCGCACACAGTCTCGCTCGAGGGAGCGGAACAGATAGCGAACGGCACACTCACCGTGATTCGCGCGACCGCCGCGTCGACCTCGCGTCGGCCGCTCGCCTCAACGGGCGCCGACATCTGGCTCGCGGTCATGGTCGGAA
>JAODAY010000240.1 GCA_025463665.1 Microbacteriaceae bacterium | reverse complement strand
CCCGTGCCGAGGGTGCTTCGGCGCCCCGCCAGGGCGCTCCGCGTCGCTCGGGTGCGCCCGCCGGCGGCCCCGGCAAGATTCAGGTCGGCGGTCTCGTTCGCGTGTCGCAGGCCGGCGGAGCCCGCCGCGGACGCTGATCCTCACCGGCTGAACTGAAAAAAGGCCGGTCCCACCCCTTCGCGGGTGGGACCGGCCTTTTTCTCGTATCGGGGTCAGTCGATGGCGGGGATGCTCCTGCGTCTCGAAATCGATGTAGACGCGCCCGAGGCGGTGGTAGTGGTCGTCCGCGACGTCTCCCGTGTCGCCGTTCCAGATCTCGCCCTCGGTGGGGCTGAAGGTGTCCCAGATGGAGGGGCCGCGGCCATCCTCGGTGGCGGCGCCTTCGATCTGGTACGACGCGGTGGCCGATCCGAACACGAAGTCCGGGGGAAACACGAGACCGGAGTCACGGTAGTCGGCGGTGCCGGTGGTGGGCACGGGAGAGGAATCAATGTGCATGGCGGGGTCGGGCCTTTCGGTTGCGGTGAAGACGCGTGCTCAAAATGGATTATCGGCACGCCGCACACAAATAGTTTGTGGTCTTCGCCAACAAACTCGCGGCGGGATCGGCCGCCCCGGCTAGCATGGCGGCATGACTGACACTGCCCCGCTCGGGAACGCCGGAACCCTCGCGTCCGATCTCACCTTCCGCCCGGCGACCGTGACCGAAGCGGCCGCAGGTGCCGCCCGACCGCTCGTGCTCGTGCTGCCCGGCGGCGGCTACGTTCGGCACGCCGATCACGAGGGAACCGCGATCCTGGACTGGCTCGCGGGCCTCGGGCTCAACGCGCTCATGCTGCACTACCCGGTCGCCCCGGCGCGACACCCGGCGGCGCTGCTGCGCGCGCAGGAGGTCATCTCCGCGGTGCGCTCCGGTGCGCTCGACCTGGGCCCGACGGTCGACCGCTCGATGGTCGGGGTCATCGGCTTCTCGGCGGGCGGGCATCTGGCTGCGGAGTTGTCGACGGCCGTGGCATCCGTCGGCGACGACTCTGCGCCCCGCGTCGATCTCGCCGTTCTGGGCTACCCGGTCATCTCGATGGTGCACGAGCCGCACACAGGGTCGCTCGAGAGCCTGGTCGGGGCCGACAGTGCCCCCGACCTGCGGCGACTGCTCAGCCAGGAGTTGCGCGTGACCGCCGACACCCCGCCGACGTTTCTCTGGCACACGACCGAAGACGACGCGGTGCCGGTGAGCCACTCGCTGCGCTACGCGAGCGCCCTCGCCGAGCACGACGTGCCCTTCGAACTGCACGTGTTCGAGCGCGGCGGCCACGGCACGGGGCTCGGTCGCGGCAAGGGTCCGCTCGAGGCGTGGCCGGAGCTCTGCGCGGCCTGGCTGCGGTTGCGGGGCTGGGCGTTGTAGCGGGCTGCGCCTGCGCAGTTCTTGTTAGGGCAGCACGCCGACCGAGGCGAGAGCCGCATGCACGAGTGCACCCCGGCCGCCTTCCATGTCGGCGACGATGCTCGACGAGACGGCCTGCTTCGGGGTCATCCAGGTCAACTCGAGCGCGTCCTGGCGCGGGTCGCACGTTCCGGTGACCGGAACGACGTAGGCCATCGCGACCGCGTGCTGGCGGGAGTCGGTGTACTTGCTCTCGACCGGCCAGGGAAAGTATTCCGCGACCGAGAACGGCAGGGGGCTCGCCGGCAACAGCGGGAATGCCATCGGCCCGAGGTCCTTCTCGAGGTGGCGGAACAGCGCGTCGCGCAGCGTCTCGCCGTACATGACGCGGCCAGACACGAGCGTGCGGGTGATGGCGCCCTCCTCTGAGGCGCGCAGCAGCATGCCCACCTCGGTCACCCTGCCGAGACCGTCTACGCGCACCGGAATGGCCTCGACGTAGAGAAGCGGCAGTCGGCGGCGAGCTTCGACGAGCTCCTCCTCGGACAACCAGCCTGAATTGGGATCTGGGGTGCCTACGGAACTCATGCTCCATTCTTACTCACTCTCGGCACCTTAACGCCGCATCGGCGGCGGTGCGGGCGAAGCCGATCCCGCCGAAGGTCGCTATCTTCGAGCGGGTCGAGTTCAGCCCACAGGACTGCAATCGTTAGGCTTGATGGCGACAGGAACTCGAATCCGCGTCGAGCGACGGGATGTTGGATCGGATATGGGAAGACTTCTTTACGAATCGCGTGTTATCGAGATAGAAGATCGCCTGCTCGCTCACCTGAAGATAGTCATCATCGGCAAGCTGCGTCGTGGCGAGTGCTTCTCGCTCAATTGGGCCCATAGTGAGACGAACGAAGGGGGCCGGAGCACCCTCTGGATACATCCCTACCTCGCACTCGAGTTTGAGTTCGCCACGAACGTGCCGGCAGACATCAATCGAACCTGGCTTGAGGCCCTGATGGTCACCGCCAACTCAATGGCCGGACTCAGCATGCTGCCCGAGCCGGAGAAGCTTGCCGCCGCTAAGCCCGCGGCGGGCACCCGCCCTTGAACAGTCCGTAACCATGGTCTCAATCGGTCGGCGGTCTCGAAGCTGGTTGGCCTGCTTCAGGAGTGACGGTGACCGTGACGGTTCGATTCTTTCCCGCACGCTTGGACCGGTACATCGCCTCATCCGCCTGCTCGAGCATCAAGCCGGAGTGAATCTGCCCTCCGCCCGGATAGAAGGCCACTCCAATGCTCCCGGTGACCTTCGCCTGGCTCGCGCGACCGGTGAGTGGTTCGCGAATGGCGGCGTGCAATCTTTCGGCGATGCTGTCGACGGCCTCGGGTCCGGCGTCTTCACAGATGACTACGAACTCGTCTCCACCGAATCGCCCGACCATATCGCCTCGACGAACCACCGACGACAGTCTTGAGCCGATCTCGTTGAGAACCCCGTCGCCCACGATGTGGCCGAGTTCATCGTTTATGGACTTGAAGCCGTCGAGATCGACGAAAATCAGCGCCATCGCGCGTCGGTGCACCTGAGAGGAGTCCAGGGCGTCGGCGAGGCGTCGGCGGATGAGGCGACGGGAAGCCAGCCCCGTGAGCTGGTCGTAGAGGGCTAGTCGCTCCAACTGCCGTTGCAGACGAATTCGCGTCAAGACGTGGGCGGCCTGTCGTGCGAGCGACTCGTGTAGCTCGGTGTCAGTCGCATCAAATTTCCTGGACCGCCCAAACGAGCTGATCAGAAGACCGAGCGACTTCGCGCCTTCTAAGAGCGGCACGATGGTGAGCGTTTCCACACGGGCGCTTCGCATCGCGTTGGTTAGCCCCAGCGATTCGGCCGTGGCGTCCGCGCGGGACACGATCATCGTGTGAGGCGCGCGGACCAGCGCCTGCGCGGTTCCCGGATCGGGGAGTTGCATCAATTCCAGCGCGGGCTCCCCGGATGCAAGCTCCAATGTCCCCTGATCATTCAGGAGGTACACCGAGACCTTTGACGGGGCGAAGGCCTCGCGTGTGCTCCGCGCCAGTTCGTCGGCCAACGCGGTTTCAGTGGTGGCTGCCGCGAATGTGCTCGATGCGTTCTGGAGCAGTCTCACTCGCACCTCTGACGCCTCCGCCAGACGCCGGGAGGAGAGCAGCTCCCGCTCGTATTCCTGGCGTTTGTTCGAATCGAAGATCGCCGTTCGGATGGCGCGGGGAACACCCTGATCGTCGGTGATCACCATGCCGTTGATGAGGATAGGCAGCGTCTTGCCGTTCGAGCGCCGCAACGAGAGTGCCACCTCTGTCGCTTCTCCCCGGAGGTGCAGAACGGCAAGATAACGTGTCTCGAACAACAGCTGGCTGCCGGGGCGAAGGAAGGAGACGAAGGACTGGCCGACGAGTTCCTCCCGCCGATACCCGGTCCACTTCAGCAGGGTTTCATTGACTCGTATGATGATGCCGTCCACCGTCGTGGAGAGGTGTCCGCACGGAGCATGCTCGTAGAGATGCTCGAGCGAGTTCTCAATCTCACGCTGAGAACCCGCAGAGTCGTCCTCGCTCATTCCAGATAGGCCAAGATCGCGGCCGCCAGCTCGTCGGGCGCCGACAGGTTGGGAATGTGCCCGGTGGCCGCGAGAGTGACCAGAGTGCTTCCGGCTATCTGCTCGTGAACATAGCGGCCTACGGCCGCTGGAGCGACGATGTCGCTGGCGCATTGCACGATAAGCGTGGGTGTGGTCACCAGGGGAAGGTCTTCTCGATTGTCGGAAAGAAACGTGACGCGGGCGAAGTGTCGGGCGATGGTCGGCGCGGTTGTACAGAAGTTCTCCGTCAGTTCCGCCCCGAGCTCCGGCTGTTCGGCGTTACCCATCATGAGGGGAGCCATGGCCGAGGACCAGCCGAAGTAGTTCGAGTCCAGGTCATCCAACATTGCGTGGATGTCCTCCTCCTCGAATCCGCCTTCGTAGCCCACCGCATTGATGTACCGGGGCGACGGGCCGACCAGAACGAGAGCGCCAAACCGGGAAGAGTCGCGGTTTGCTGCCAGCACCCCGACCATCGAGCTGACGGAGTGACCGACAAACACCGCGTCTGTCACATCTAGATCGTCGAGTATTTCGAGCAGGTCGTCGGCATATCCGTGCAACGAGTCGTACTTGCCGAAGTTGTACGCGCTCGTGTCCGACCCGCGTGCTCCGACGTGGTCGAACAGATAGACCCTGAATTCGGCTAAGAACGCCGGCGTCACGTGGCGCCAGACGTGTTGATTGCATCCGAAGCCGTGAGCAAATACGATCGCGCGGCCGTTCGGGTTACCCATGGCGGTCACGTTGTTCCGCCTCGAAACCGCGGAAATTTCAGACGGCATCAAGCTTCCACAACCTCCTTGATCGAGCTGAATCGCGTGAGCTGGCGGGTCACTCTGACGAGACCGAGCCGGGAGCTGGCGATCTATCCATGCTAAGAGGTCGGTGGTCGGGTCACGCTGCTCGAGCAAACCCTATCCCAGTCCGGCCCCGCTGGATTCAGCCGATCGACAGCAATCGACCGATCTCGGATTCCGTGACGGGTGGGCTGAACAGAAATCCTTGAGCTCGCTCACACCCCAGGTTTCGGGCTCGCGCGAGCTGTTCCGCTGTTTCGACTCCCTCGGCGACCACACGCATCCCCAATTCCCTCGCCTTCTCGACGGCGTCGCTGACATATGGTGCGCAGATTCCCCGCTCTTGGATCACGGTTCGGTCCAATTTCATCTCCGTTGCAGGGACTTCTGTCAGCCGGGCGAACGACGAATACCCGGTGCCGAAGTCGTCGATAGAAATACCGAGCCCGAGCTGGCGCAGGTGGACCAAGCGAGCGGTCACCCCTGGCACGTCGACAACCGGAAGCGATTCGGTGATTTCAACGATGAGCTGATTCGCTGGCATGGCGTTACTCGCCAGATTGTCAGCGACCCGGTCGAGGAAGTCGAGGTTCAACAATTGAGCCGCGGAGACATTCACCGCGACATCCACGTGACGCCCTAGCGCATTCCAAACAGAAGCACAGCGACAACCCGCATCGATCATGAAGTCTCCGATGCTGGCAATGAATCCGTGTCTTTCCGCAATCGGCACGAATACATCCGGAGGGATGAGACCGAGATCCGGATGATTCCACCGAGCGAGCGCTTCAACGCCGACCAGCCGCCCGGTCTCGATCTCGAACTGAGGCTGGTACAGCGCCATCAGCTCGCCGCGCTCCGCAGCGTTCTCGAGATCCGCGATCAGGTTCATTGCGGTGCAGCCCACTCCGAAGTCTCGTTCTGGAAAAGGGTGAAAAGATGGGAGCGTGCCGGGTGCAGACGGAAGGCCCAGCAACGACTTCTGGCAAGAGTAACGTGTGGAGGTCGGCTGCATCGGCGGACTTCATCAGAGAGTAGGTATTCGTGATCATCAATCGGCTCACAGTTGACGGTAAAGACTATTTTCTCGCCGACCCGGTCACCGGACTGCGGGAACAGATCCTCACGGCCATTCAGGCGGGTGGCGGGTACGTCAGAATTCCACCGATCAATGGCGGGTCGGGAGTCGAGATACTCTTCTCGCCCGGCA
>JAODAY010000181.1 GCA_025463665.1 Microbacteriaceae bacterium | reverse complement strand
CGAGGGACTCTTCGGTCCAATCTTCGCAGTCCGTGGTTACGTGTACGCCCAGATCGAACCCTAGGTTCGAGTAGTGCTTCGCCTCTTCAGCCGTGAGTGATGACGCCGGATACATCCAGGATGTCGCCCGCGGACACTCCCATTGCTGTGCGTTGCAACCGGGCTCCGCGAGGGAGAGCATCCGTTCGAAGGAGCGTCGGGTCCCATCCTGGGTCGCGTGGTCGTCTGCGGCCATCACCAAGGCGGCCTTCTCGCCGTTGGGCAGATACCAGAAGCGCGGCAGCGGCGACGTGTTCCCGTGTAGTTCCACCAGCACGTTGCTCAACAGCCGCATCTGCTCGTCAGCCTGGGGAATCCCCATCTTGGACTGGTCGAGGTAGTCGGTTCCATCGGCTGATCCGATGAGCAGGTCATTCGGCCGAATAGGGGCGGATCCGTCGCGCTCCACCCCTGCCGCAGACGGGTGCCCCTGCCGGGTGTACAGAATCGAAGACGCGAGATCGTAACTGAACGCCGCGATGTGCCCGCCGGCGGCGCCGACACCCGTCAGCGTGAGAGCTGGACGTGGGCCGGAGAGCATCCAGTCGGACGACAGGGTCGCGATGATACGACTCTGCGGGCCGCTGGTGTACAGCAGCGCGTCTCCATGGAACTGCATCCGCTCGGCCGTCAGGCCGGCTCCCTCGGCCTGCGTGGTATCGATCTCCAGATAGGCATCCTCGATCTTCTCGCCGGTCGGCTCGAGCCCTGCCAGCGTTGCCAATCGACCCTCCGGCTTCATGGTGATCAGCTCGCCGCCGCCCAGCACCCAGGACTCCAGGTCAGGAAGGTTCGGTCCCGTGGAGCTCGCGGCGCCGAGGATGACGACTGCATGCTCCGCCAGCAGGTCGCTCGACACCTGCTCAGGCGTCACAGTGTCGAATCCCGTGAATCCCTCGGCACGCAGAATCTCAGCCAAGTAGGCGTCGCGGGTGCCCTCGTGCGCCACCAGAAGGATGCTGCCGCCGAAGCCGGCGTCGAGACTCGGCGCGGACTCCACCGTAAATGACCACGAATCGAGCACTTCACCCTCGGACGATGGCGACTCGCGATGGTGCACCTGCACCGCGTACTCCCCCGCCCTCAGGGGCCCAGCGGGGGTGAAAGTCAGTACGTTGGTCGAGTCCAGGGCATTGCGTCCGTCGACCAACAATCCGTCTGACCCGGTGACCTCGATGTCGAAATTCTTCTCGGGGCTGAACCATCCGACCCGCAGCTGCACATAGATCGTCGCCGAATCCGGAACACGCCGCGCACCGGGCCCCGGATACTTGGCGACGGCATCTGCTTGGACACCGCCGGATTTCACCCAGAGCCCAGTGAGGGACGCCGCAAGGGCGACACAGACCATCAGACCGATAACGACGCGAGAGGTCCTGCGTCGTAAGTCTCGAGGGCTTCCGGGCTGTGGTCCCACACTTGTCTCCAACTTGGTTACGGCTCATCAGCGAACCGTCACGGCGCATTTCTGAAACTTTCTCCAATGTGAGCTGGCCGCTATCTTGGCTTGTCTTGTGCGCCGCTTACGAACAGTGGACATAGCCGTCTTTGTCGACTAGGGCCTCAACGGTGCATGCGACGCGAAGTCGCCCGCGATCAATGCCGTCTGATGCGCAGAGAGCGCGCGATGGCGGGCCGGGGGCGTGACCACAGACGCTCCAGAACGGCGCCTTGACGAGCACCCTATGTGGTGGGCCCTACCGGGATCGAACCGATGACATCCACGGTGTAAACGTGGCGCTCTACCAGCTGAGCTAAAGGCCCGTAATCCCGCACCTGCGGAAGAACGAATCTCCATACTACGACACGAATCGGCCCCGCTCGAACGTGCTACCGGGCGACCGCTACGGGCGCGGCGACAGGAACGCAGTGAGCGCGCCGGCCAGCGCAGCGGGATCTCCCACGGCACACAACTCGCGCGCCGAGTGCATGGACAGCAGCGGCACACCGATGTCCACAGTGCGAATGCCGAGCCGCGTAGCGGTGATCGGACCGATCGTCGACCCGCACGGCACCGTGTTGTTCGACACGAACTCCTGGTAGGCGACGCCCGCCTGGCGGCACGCGCGCGCCCATTCCGCCGCGCCCATCGCATCGGTCGCATAACGCTGGTTGGCGTTGATCTTCAGCAACGGACCCCGACCCATGACAGGCCGATTCGCCGGGTCGTGGCGCTCGGCATAGTTCGGGTGCACGGAGTGCCCGGCGTCGGAGGAGAAGCACCACGAGTCGGCAAGCCCGCGCAACCGCTCGGACTCCGTGGCATCCGCTGCGATGCGGGTGAGAACGTCGGCGAGGAACGGTCCACCGGCGCCGGACCTCGTCGACGAGCCGACCTCTTCGTGATCGAAGGCGGCGAACACCGAGACGTGTCCCGCTCCGTCGGGCGCAGCGACGATGGCAGCGAGACCCGCATGCACCGAGACGAGATTGTCCATGCGACCGGCGGCGAAGAATGCCCCGTCAAGGCCGAAGACTGCGGGCGCAGCCGTATCGGCTACCGAGATGTCATAGCCCGCGACATCCGCCGCCTCGATACCGGCGAGCGAGGCAAGGTGACCGACGAGATCGGCGGATGACGCGTCGCCGAGCCCGAACACCGGGTTCATGTGAGACTGCGGATCGAGTCGCAGCCCGTCGTTGACGCCGCGGTCGAGGTGCACCGCGAGCTGCGGGAAGCGCAGGAACGGTCCGGTGCGCACGAGGTGCTGCTCGCCGTCCCGCGTGACGAGCCGGCCGGCGAACTCGAGTTCGCGGTCGAGCCAGGAGTTGAGCAGCGGTCCGCCGTAGACCTCGACGCCGGCCTGCAGCCAACCGTGAGCCGAGGTGGTTGGCTTCGGCTTGAGCTTGAACCCGGGGGAATCGGTGTGGGCGCCGATGATGCGGAACGGCGCCGCGGGCGGCGTGCCGTGCGCGCGTACCCAGGCGATGATGGCGCCGTCGCGCACCACGAAGAAGCGGCCGGCGTCCTGCGACCACTCCGCAGACTCGGAGAGCTCGGTGAAACCCGCGGCGATCAGTCTCGCAGCCGCCTCGCGCGCCGCATGGAACGACGACGGCGACGCCGTGATGAACGAGGCGAGGTCTGCGAGATAGGGGCCGGGCGCGGTAGTCATGCGCCCATTCAATCAGGCGGAGAGTTTCAATCAGGCGGAGAGTTTCACGCCTGAACGGGCTCGGGCACGATCTCCTCGAGAGCGGCGCGGTATTCCTCGATGGAACGGGCCTCGCCCGGCGCGGTGATGAAGCTCGCGCGGATGATGCCGTTGATGTCGATGAGGAACGTCGCCCTGTTGGCGAAGCCCTTGGAGTCAAGGAACACGCCGTACTCCTTGGCGACTGCGCCGTGCGGCCAGAAGTCGGAGAGCAGGGTGAAGTCGTAGCCCTGCGACTCGGCGAAGGCGCGCAGCACCGCCTTGGAGTCGGTGGAGACACCGATGAGCTCGACACCATTACTGACGAACAGAGCGAGGTTCTCGCTCAGGCTGCACAGCTCGCTCGTGCAGGTGCTCGAGAATGCGAGCGGGAAAAAGACGAGGGCAACGGGCCTCTTGCCCTTGAACTCCCCGAGACGGATGTGCTCCCCATACTGGTTGGGGAGTTCAAAGTCGGGTGCCTGGGTGTCGTTCTCCAGAGCCATGATCGCGTCCTTTCGTGCCCGATACCAACGTCGGGCAAACACGAAGCGTTATCCTACGCCCGCAATCTTCCTCCCGCCTGAGCCTGTGCAGCCGCGGCCAGCCGGGGTGTCGCGCGATGCATAGAATGTTCTGGCGTAGTCATGCACTCGGGGCGCAAACCTTGCCGCGGCGGGCTCGCACGATCTGACTAAACCCAGGAAGAGGTCAACGGTGACGGTTAACGACCAGGATCCATATTCGGTGAACAACATCGATTCAGACCCTGAGGAGACCGCCGAGTGGCAAGAATCACTCGACGCCCTCGTCGCATCCCACGGACACGAACGTGGACGCGACATCATGCTGAGCCTTCTCAAGCGATCGAAGGAGCTCCACCTGGGCGTGCCTATGGTGCCCACGACGGACTACCTCAACACGATCGCACCGGAGAACGAACCGGAGTTTCCGGGCAACGAAGACATTGAGCGCCGGTACCGCGCCTGGATCCGCTGGAATGCCGCGATTACCGTGCACCGCGCGCAGCGCCCCGGTATCGGTGTCGGTGGCCACATCTCGACCTACGCGTCATCCGCTGCCCTGTACGAGGTCGGCCACAACCACTTCTTCCGCGGTCAGGACCACGCAGGCGGCGGCGACCAGATCTTCTACCAGGGCCACGCCTCCCCCGGCATGTACGCCCGCGCCTTTCTCGAGGGTCGTCTCTCGACGGACCAGCTCGACGGGTTCCGCCAGGAGAAGTCCCACCCGACCGGCGGCGTCTCGAGCTACCCGCACCCGCGCCTCATGCCCGAGTTCTGGCAGTTCCCGACCGTGTCGATGGGCCTCGGCCCGATCAATGCGATCTACCAGGCGCAGTCGAACCGCTACCTGACCAACCGCGGCCTCAAGGATGCGGCCGACCAGCAAGTCTGGGCATTCCTCGGCGACGGCGAAATGGACGAGGTCGAAAGCCGCGGCGCCCTGCAGTGGGCGGCCAACGACGGTCTCGACAACCTCAACTTCGTCATCAATTGCAACCTGCAGCGCCTCGACGGCCCTGTACGCGGCAACGGCAAGATCATCCAGGAGCTCGAGAGCTTCTTCCGCGGTGCCGGCTGGAACGTCATCAAGGTCGTCTGGGGTCGCGAGTGGGATGACCTGCTCACGAACGACACGGAGGGCGCTCTGCGCTACCTCATGAACCGCACGCCCGACGGCTACTACCAGCCCTACAAGGCCGAGAGCGGCGCCTACGTTCGCGAGAACTTCTTCGGACGCGACCCGCGCACGCTCGAGATGGTCAAGGACTACACCGACGACCAGCTCTGGAACCTCAAGCGCGGCGGGCACGACTACCGCAAGGTCTACGCCGCGTTCAAGGCAGCGCAGGACCACAAGGGCCAGCCCACGGTGATCCTCGCCAAGACGGTCAAGGGCTACGGACTCGGTCCGTCGTTCGAGGGGCGCAACGCGACCCACCAGATGAAGAAGCTGACGCTCGACAATCTCAAGCAATTCCGCGACGAGATGCGCGTGCCGATTACGGATGCCGCTCTCGAAGAGAACCCGTACATGCCGCCGTATTACCACCCGGGCAACGACGACGAGGCGATCCAGTACCTGCACGAGCGTCGTCGCGAACTCGGCGGCTACGTGCCGGAGCGCCGCTCCAAGTACACCCAGATCGCCCTGCCGGAGGAATCCGCATGGGACATCGCCAAGAAGGGCTCCGGCAAGCAGGAGATCGCCACCACCATGGCGTTCGCTCGAATCCTGAAGGATCTGCTGCGCGCCAAGGAGTTCGGCAAGCGTATTGTGCCGATCATCCCCGACGAGGCTCGCACCTTCGGCATGGACGCATACTTCCCGACTGCGAAAATTTACAACCCCCAGGGCCAGCACTACACCTCGGTCGACCGGGAACAGCTCCTGGCCTACAAGGAGAGCCCGCAGGGCCAGATCGTTCACGTGGGAATCAACGAGGCTGGCGCCTTCTCGGCGTTCACTGCCGCGGGAACCGCCTACGCGACGCAGGGCGAGCCACTCATCCCGTTCTACGTGTTCTACTCGATGTTCGGCTTCCAGCGCACCGGCGACGCCAT
>JAODAY010000180.1 GCA_025463665.1 Microbacteriaceae bacterium | reverse complement strand
GTTGCTGTGAGCGGAGATCGGAACGAGCGCTCGTGTCAACGCGAATGGAATGAGGTCGACCTCTACTGGATCGAGGCCAGCTTGCTGAACCGCTCGCACGTTGGCCATGACAGCTTCTTTGACGGCGGCGATGAGCAGACCATTGATCACCGGCCCGTTCTTGGACGTCCCCTCCGAGATGGGGTAGAAGTCGAGGAGTGCTTCTGAGACGGGCACGGGCAGCATGTCTTGCACCAGGAACGGCAACGACTCACGGATGCGGTCGAGCGGCATCTTTGGCACCGACATATCGCGAGCGATCACCCGTTGGCTTCCGACGCCGATGATGACTCTCTTCGTCTTGAAGCCGGCCTTCGACCACAGCTGTTTCAGGGCCGACGCGACGGTGTCGATCTCGAGCACCTCGCCTTTCACGGCCGAGTTCGGGGGGAGTGGTACCTCCAAGAACCGCACTATCGTCGGCTTGGGCTTTGTGGGGTCGCTGATCTCCACTGCTCTGATTGATGTGCTTCCAAAATCGAGGCCCACTACTGACTTGCTCATTCCCTGGTCCCCTATATCAATCCGGCGCTGGATAGATAACCATCCGCAATCGCGCTACCGGCAAACACGCCGACCCATGCTCCTACGAGCATCCATGGCCCGAAAGGTATTCCGCTCGTACGACTGACCTTACGCAGAAGTATTAGAGCAACGCCGAATAGGCCCCCGAGCAGGAAGGACGCTGCGACACCCACAATCAGTCCCGGCCAGCCGAGGAAGCCCAGAAACAAGCCGAGCACCCCTGCGAGTTTGACATCGCCCATGCCCATGCCGCCCGGCTGCACGAACGCCAGAGTCAGATAGAAGGCAAAAAGCAGCACGGCGCCTACTGCGGCACGCACGAGAGCGTCGACATCGCCGTTGAGGAGACCTGCAATGGCGAGCAGGACGCCGCCGACGCCTAATGCCGGTAGCACGATGGCGTTTGGCAGCCTGTGCAGCTCGATGTCGATCGCGGCTAGCGCCACACTGATCGCCATCAAGTAACTGAAAGCCACGACGACGAGGACCGCCGCGACGAGAGCGGGCGTGCTCGTCGCGTGCACGACGGGAGCCACCATTTTCCATCCGACAGCGAGAAAGAGGATGGCCGTCGTCGCTTCGACTATCGGGTAGCGCACCGAGATGGCAGCGCGACAAAAGCGACATCTGCCCTTGAGCAGGAGCCACGAGACCACCGGAATGTTGTCGCGGCTCTTCAGGGTGCCGCCACACGTCGGGCAGGCCGAGGCCGGGGCAACGATGGAGAGACCCCGGGGAACGCGATAGATGACCACGTTGAGGAAAGAACCGACGGCCAATCCGAGCACACCGAGCAACGCCACGAGGGGCACCTCGAGCGAGCCGGGAATCATGGCCGCGTTCATCCCTAGTTGCCCTTCGCGGTGAAAGCCGCGTCGACGCTGGCGAACTGGGTGACTCCGTAGGTTGTCGACACCGGCGAGAGGAACTTCGGCGGCGCGGTTGCCTTGAAGCGCGGATCGTAGTTGTAGTTCTTCGCATAGCCCGAAGAACCCTGCGCGACCGCTCCGCGGAACTTCTGCGCGATCGCTCCGTTGATTGTAAGCGTGCCGCGGCCCGGACCTCTATCGAAGTTTTGCACTGTAAACGTATGAGCGACGGAGAGGATCGCGGCGCTGATCGTGCGGTTCGTACCGCCGATTGCGGAAACAAGGCTGTAGTTGCTCGAGCTCTGATACTTGAGTGGATTCCATACCCAGACGGCGTTGTTGCCGACGAGGCCCAGGATCGACGAACTCACGTCTGTGTAGAAAATGTTGTTCGTGACGTATACGTAGTTTTCCGCAGCGATGGTCATCGCCCCGTCGAACGTTCCCTCGACGAACACGTTGCCGTCTTTGCAGCCGTATGCGGGTGAATCGCTCGTCGAGTCCGAGGGAGTGACCTCGTTAGTAGTCGGAAAACTCCTCGCGCCGAACGTCCACCCTTCGTCTGATCTCCCCGCGTTCCTGCACGTGAAGTCTCTCGGCATCGCAGTGCCCCAGTAATTCGCATCGGTGCTGACGGATGGCACGTTCTGCACGAAAATCAGGTTGGTGTCGAGCACGGGGATGTTCGCTCCGCCTACGCTCCCCAGCGAGCCCCTGGCGATGCTTGGCGCCACGGTTCCGGGTGTCCCACACATGTCCGGTTTGCCGGCTCCCGCCTTGGTGGCTGCCGTCGTCGTGGCCACGGTGTAGGGGGAAATCACGTTCATCGTCCCATCCGATTTCAACGTGATCGTTGTGGGGCCGGTGTAGAGGCAGCCCGGCCGCGGCACGTCGGCGAGATCGTTGCGGGTCTCTTTCTTCATCTCGGCATTGGTTGGAGGCATGCTGATCACGCCGCGATACGTCGGTCCCCCATTTACGGCCCAAGAGATCTGGCCGCAGCCGCTCACGGTCGTGAACTTGGGCGTCTTTGTGCTCGCCGAGGTGACGGGGCCGTTGAAGGTTGTGCCGCACACGCGCATGTGGTCGTTC
>JAODAY010000177.1 GCA_025463665.1 Microbacteriaceae bacterium | reverse complement strand
CGCACCATGAACGTCTCGTCGTCGAGGTCGAGCAGGTATTCGTCGGAGACCTGCGCGACGATGCGGCGCACCGTTTCCAGGTGCTCGGGCACGACGTGGTTCTCCACGACGGCCGCGACGGTCTCGTTCTGCCCGGGAGTGATCACCCGGGTCGAGACCAGAGCCGCGAGATGCTCGAGATCCGAGGGGTCGAGGTCGACGCCGAAGTGCTCGGCCGTGAGAGCGTGCAGCGCGACCGCCATCGGCGATGCCGGCAGGGCCGTGGCATCCGTCGCAGGTTGATCCGTCGGCATATCCTTGCGGCGGATGACGCGGTCGACTGCTATGGCGACGTGCAACAGGACGCTGTTGATGCCGTACTCGTTCACGAAATAGCCCTGCGCGACGAGCATTGCGATGAGCCCCGTCTTGAAGGTGCCGAGGTCTTCCGAGGTGAACTCGCGCTGCACCCGCTCGAGTTCGAGAAACCCCTGGGCGCCCTCGCTGCGGAACAGGTCGCTCAGCACGCGGCGGTATCCCGCCTCTGTGCCGTTCAAGGCGACAACGGTGCCATGCCGGCTGAGCGCAAGGCCGGCCTCCTCGCTGAGCGACCTCACCTTGCGCAGGTCGGACTCGATGGTCGATTCGCTCACATAAAGGCTGTTCGCAAGGTCGTAAATGTCCAGTCCGTCGGGGGACTCGGTGAGGCGACGCACGAGGTGATGCACGCGGTCCCGCGGAGTGTCGCCGTCGGCCTCGCGGCGGTCCCCCCCGGTGGAGAAGGTCGCGTACGCCTCCCGGTTGAGCCGGTAGCCGGTGGTCGACGAGGAGATGATATTGAGCGGCTGGGCGGCCGACTTGGCGGCCGTGACATAGCTGCGCACAGTGCGAGTCGTGACTCCGAGCTGTTCCGCCAGCTCGGTCGCCGTCACTCGGTCGTCGCTCTGCGCGAGGAAGTCCAACAGACGCTCATACTTGTCAACCATTTGCTGCAACTTAACCACGTTCCGCGCCGCGAGGTCGGCTCCGTGCGGTTCTTTCCGGGGGTGCGGAAGCAGAGCTGCTGGATTCACCCCCGTCCGAGCGGGCAGGATGAGTAGAAGCACGACGATTCGCTGAACCGCAGGGAACGCAAGGAGGCGATCCATGACAACAATTCTGATTGTGTGCGGCGCCGGCGCGTCGAGCACGTTCCTCGCCAGCCGCATGCGCGCCCTCGCGACGGCCCGCGGCGTCGAGGTGACGATACAGGCGTCGAGCGACGACGACCTCGGCTCGCACCTTTCCGCGGTTGATCTTCTTCTCATCGGCGCGCACCTGAAGAAGGACTACCCCGACTTGCAAGCACTCGCCGCCGCCCACAGCGTCGCCATCGGGCTCCTTCCGGACACTGTTTTCACTGCGGGCGGGGCCGAGCAGGCTTTCGACCTCGCGACTTCGCTTGCCCCACGAGGGCGTCTCACCTCCACCAATCGAACGAAGGACACCACACATGGCTGATCGCAGCGTCACAATCGCTTCCGCAAACGGACTTCACGCACGACCGGCTTCGCTGTTCGTTCAGGAAGTCACCAAGTCCGGCCTGTCCGTCGAAATGACCAAGGGCGAGAAGACGATCAACGCGGCGAGCATCCTGGGGCTCATCTCTCTCGGCCTGCAGCACGGCGACGAAGTCGCGCTGCGCACCGACGGCGACAACGCCGACTCGGTCCTCGACGACCTCGCCGCATTCCTCACCATCGACCACGACGCATCATGACTGACCTGATTCAGGGCGCGAACCTGCGAGGCGTCGGCATCGGCCGCGGCATGGCGGTCGGCCCCATCCTCCGCATGCCGGACCCGCTCCCAGAGCCCGCCGACGACACGAGCACGATCGGGGGCGACGCCGAGAAGGTGCGTGCCGCCGGCGCGCTCGCCGCGACGGCTGCCGACATCCGTTTGCGCGGCCAGCGCGCCGGGGGAGCGGCCAAGGACGTGCTCGATGCACAGGCCTTCATGGCCGAGGACCCCACGCTCAAGGACGACGTCGACGCCCGGATCGACTCCGGCAAGACGGCCGAGCGTGCGGTCTTCGAGGCGTTCGCGGCGTTCCGCGACCTTCTCACGAGCATGGGCGGCTACATGGGGGAGCGGGCAACCGACCTCAACGACGTCTCCCAGCGCGTCGTCGCACACCTTCAGGGCGTGTCCGCCCCCGGCGTGCCCGACCCCGACCATTCCTTCATCCTCGTCGCCCGCGACCTCGCTCCGGCCGACACCGCCCTGCTCGACCTCGAGAAGGTTCTCGCGCTCGTCACGAGCGACGGCGGGCCGACCTCGCACACCGCGATCCTGGCGCGGGAGAAGTCCATCGTCGCGGTCGTCGGTGCCAGCAACGCTCTCACTCTGACCGACGGCCAGATCGTGATCGTCGACGCCTCCACGGGAATCGTGACGGTGGCGCCGAACGACGACGAGCAGGCCGCCGCGACCGACACCATCGCCGCCCGGGCCGCGGCCGCCGTGGC
Organism: Microbacteriaceae bacterium; assembly: GCA_025463665.1. Taxonomy (GTDB): domain Bacteria; phylum Actinomycetota; class Actinomycetes; order Actinomycetales; family Microbacteriaceae; genus Conyzicola. The sequence goes on along the minus strand of JAODAY010000177.1, from coordinate 1,013 downwards.
GCCGGTCGGACCTGGCGCGCTCGCGGACGGAACCAAGGTGCCTCTTCTGGCCAACCTCGGGTCCGTCGATGGCGCCCTCCCCGCGGTCGAAAAGGGTGCGGAGGGCGTGGGCCTGTTCCGCACCGAGTTCCTGTTCCTCGACGCCGACCGTGCACCGACCGTGGCAGAGCAGCAGGAGAAGTACACCCGCCTGCTCGAAGCGTTCTCCGGCAAGAAGGTCGTCGTGCGCGCCCTCGACGCCGGCGCCGACAAGCCGCTGAGCTTTCTCAACGACGAACCGGAGGAGAACCCGGCGCTCGGCCTGCGCGGCTTGCGCGCGCTCCGCGCCAACGAGCCCATTCTGCGCGACCAGCTGACGGCCCTCGCCAACGCTCAGGCGGCGACCGATGCAGACCTGTGGGTCATGGCTCCCATGGTCTCGACCGTCGAAGAGACCAGGTACTTCACAGCTCTGGCTCGGGAACTCGGCATCAAGACCGCCGGGGTCATGATCGAGGTGCCCGCGGCGGCGCTCCTCGCCGACCGCATCCTGGCCGACACCGACTTCGCCAGCATCGGCACCAACGACCTGACTCAGTACACGCTCGCCGCCGATCGCCTGCTCGGCTCGGTCGCCTCGTTCCAGGACCCGTGGCACCCCGCGGTGCTCCGGCTCGTCGGTGAGGTCGGCCGTGCCGGCCAAAAACTCGACAAGCCGGTCGGCATCTGCGGCGAGGCTGCGGCTGACCCGCTGCTCGCCGTCGTGCTTGTCGGTCTCGGTGCGACGACCCTGTCGATGTCTCCCGCGGCTCTCGCCGACGTGCGCTCAGAGCTCGCCCGCTTCACGTTGCAGCAGGCCCAGGAATTCGCCGAGATCGCACTTTCGGCGAACAGCGCTGTGGAGGCCCGCCTCGCGGTGCTCGCGGCCGCGCAAACCCTCACCACCCCATCCACAGAATCGGAGTAGGACCCATGACGACGACGACGTCTCCCAAGTCGGGGGGTGGTGTCAAGGTACGCGTACAGCGCTTTGG
>JAODAY010000158.1 GCA_025463665.1 Microbacteriaceae bacterium | reverse complement strand
GGACGCGGCTCGGAGATGGCGAGGCCCTGCGTCTCGGCGACGGGCGTCTGGATGGTGACGACCTCTGTGCGCACCTCGCGCGTGGCCTCATACGCGAGAAGGGTGACGAGCTCCTCGGTCAGCGCACGAAACGTGGGCGACGGTGTGGACTTGTCGCGCAGCACGGTCAGCTTGTGCGTGATGAGCGGGTGGTCGGCAACGTGTACTCGCATAGGCTCAATCTATCGGAGGTACGAGTGGCTCAGTACGAGAACTGGATGCGGGAAGCGATCGCGGATGCCCGCAACGCACTCTCGAGTGGTGACGTACCCGTCGCGGCGTTCATCGTCGACGCAGAGGGCAGGCGCATCGGCTCCGGTCGCAACGAGCGCGAACTGCACAAGGATCCGACGGCGCACGCCGAGGTGCTCGCGATACGGGAGGCGGCGGCCTCGCTCAGCGACTGGCACCTGCTCGGCACGACGCTGGTCGTCACCCTCGAGCCGTGCATCATGTGCGCAGGGGCCATTCTCAACGCGCGCATTCCCCGGGTCGTGTTCGGCGCCTGGGACGAGAAGGCCGGCGCCGTCGGAAGCATCTACGACCTGCTGCGCGACCGCCGGCTCAACCACCGCGTCGAGGTCGTCGCGGGCATCGAGGCGGAGGCCTGCGCCGATCTGCTGCTCGACTTCTTCCGCGCGCAGCGCTGAGCCGCGGCATCCGCTCGTGTGATCAGGCGGTGATTCGGGTCGCGATGTCCGCACCGATTCGCTCGAGCAGCGCGCTGGCGTTCGTCATGCAGACCGCGACATCCGCCTCGTAGTCGGTGAGGGCGAAGGTGCTCGCAAAACCGGCGTCGCGAAGCTGGGTGGGGCTGAGCGTCGTGCGCCCGCAGACCGCGTAGACCGGCACGCCGCCGCGCGCCGCGGCCTCGGCGACGCCGACGGGAGTCTTGCCGCCGAGCGACTGCTCGTCGAGGCTGCCCTCTCCGGTGATCACGAGGTCCGCCCCGGCGAGGCGTTCGGCGAAGCCGGTGAGCTCGAGCACGACCTCGACACCGGGGCGGCGCGCGGCCCCGAGAACCGCGAGTGCCGCGAATCCGACACCGCCCGCGGCCCCCGCACCCGGGGCGCTGACCGCACCCGCGACGGCGGCGCCGAGCGCGGCGCCGAGGAGCGTCGTGAAGCGGGTGAGGGCGCCCTCGAGCGTGACGACATCGGCGGGCGTGGCGCCCTTCTGCGGTCCGAACACGGCCGCCGCACCAGTGGAGCCGAGCAGAGGATTGTCGACGTCGCTCGCGAGAACGAACTCAGTCGCGGCCAGACGGGGGTCGAGCGCGGTCGCGTCGACCCGTGCCAGGCCGAGAAGCGCGGCCCCGCCGTCGGCAAGTTCGGCGTCGTCGCGGTCGAGCAGCCGAACGCCTAGGGCAGAGAGCAGTCCCGCGCCGCCGTCGGTGTTTGCGCTGCCACCCACGCCCAGCACGATGCGCGTGCAGCCCGCGTCGAGTGCCGCGGTCACCAGCTGACCGGTGCCACGGCTCGTCGCCCGGAGCGCGTCGAGCTCCCCGCCCGGCAGCACCGCGAGGCCGGATGCCGCGGCCATCTCAATGACCGCCTCGGTGCCGCGCACCGCGAACACCGCGTCGAGCGGTTCTCCCGTCGGCCCGGAGACCGCCACCGTGCGCGGCTCGAACCCGGCGCCGATCGCGGCATCGAGCGTGCCCTCGCCGCCGTCGGCGACGGGCACCCGGTCGATCACGATGCCGGGGTCGACCGAGTGCACGCCGATGGCGAGCGACCGGGCAACGCCCGAGGCGTCGAGTGAACCCTTGAACTTGTCTGGAGCTATGACGATCCGCATCGGGTCAGTCGGCGGCCTTGATCACGAAGGAGTCGGTCGACGGGTTTGCGGCGTTCGGTGCCAGGTACACGTCGGGTTCGATGTAGATCACGCGCGCGACCGGCACGGCGGCACGCACGGCCGCCTCGAGCTCGTTGATGCTGGTCGCGACATCCGACAGCTTGCGGGAGCGGGCGAACGCGACCTTGGCGCCGACCAGCAGCTCGGCGGGGCCGAGGTAGAGGGTCTTCATGTGGATGAGCGCCTCGACCTCGGGCCGCGCATTGATCGCGTCGCGGATGGCCGCCGTGTCGGCCGCGCTCGCACCTTCGCCCACGAGCAGACTCTTGGTCTCGATGCCGAGCACGATGGCGACGAGCACGAGCAGCACGCCGATGCCGAGGGTGCCCACGGCGTCCCAGACGCTGTCGCCGGTGAGGATCGTCATGCTCACGCCGACGAGAGCGAGTACGAGGCCGACGAGCGCGGCGAAGTCCTCGAGCAGCACGACCGGAAGCTCGGGAGCCTTGGAATGGCGGATGAAGTCGACCCAGCCCTGCTTACCCCGCACGTGGTTCGACTCCTGGATCGCGGTGCGGAACGAGAAGCTTTCAAGCACGATGGCGATCAGAAGGACGACGATCGGCAGCCATGGAACCTCGAGCTCGTGCGGATGACGCAGCTTATCGATCCCCTCGTAGATGGAGAACACGCCACCGATGGAGAACAGGATGATCGACACGACGAAGGCGTAGACGTAACGCTCGCGGCCGAAGCCGAAGGGGTGGTCGGCCGTGGCCTGCTTCTTCGCCTTGCGTCCGCCGAGGAGCAAAAGCAGCTGGTTGCCCGTGTCGGCGAGGGAATGCACGCTCTCGGCGAGCATCGAGCTCGACCCCGAGAACACGAAAGCGATGAATTTCGTGACCGCGATGCCCGCGTTCGCCAGCATCGCCGCGATTATTGCCTTGTTCCCACCTGAAGCGCTCATAGGGGCAATCCTAGAATGCTCCTATGACCACCACGCTCCCCACCATCGCCAGTCTCGGAACAGGGTCGATGGGGGGCGCGATCCTCAGCGGCCTGCTGGGGCCGGAAGTGGTGGTCACCGGCGGCATCCGCGTGACGAATCGCACGCCGGAGAAGGCCGCCGGGCTCTCCGCCGATGGCGTCACGTCGCTCGCGACGCACGACGACCCCCACGCCAACCGCACGGCCGTCGCCGGTGCGCGCATCGTGCTCATCGGAGTGAAGCCCGCGATGGTGCCCGGCCTGCTGCGCGAGATCGCCGGCAGCCTCGAGCCGGACGCGATCGTGGTGAGCCTCGCGGCGGGGGTCACCATCCAGACTATGGAGGCCCTCGTTCCCGGCGCAGTGCTGCGTTCGATGCCGAACACGCCGGCCCTCGTCGGGCGCGGTGTGACCGGGCTCGCCGCCGGCACCCGCTCGAGCGCCGACGACCTCGCGCTCGTCACGACCATGTTCGAGACGGTCGGCACGGTGCTGCAGGTGCCCGAGACCCGGATCGACGCCCTCAGCACGATCTCCGGCTCCGGGCCCGCCTACGTCTACTACCTCATCGAGCAGTTGACGCGCACCGCCATCGACCTCGGCTTCACCCCCGAGGAATCCGCGGTCATGGTCAACGGCACCTTCATCGGCGCCGCCGAGGTGCTCGCGGCATCCGACTCGACTCCGAGCGAGCTGCGCATGGCGGTGACAAGCCCCAAGGGCACGACCGAGAGGGCGATTGCCGAACTCGAGAAGGCCGACCTCAAGACGACCTTCGACCGTGCGACGGCGGCGGCACTGGCCAGGGCGCGCGAACTCGCCGCTGGCTGAACCGCCGATCCGGGCCTCGTGGAGCTTGAGCCGATAAGGTAGGGACCTATGTTCCCCTCACTCGTCGGCATCGACTTCCTCGACCCTGTTTGGCTCATCCGCTGGTTCGGGGCGTTGATCCTGCTCGGCGACGCGTGCGTCGTCTTCATCGAGAGAGGCTTCATCG
>JAODAY010000114.1 GCA_025463665.1 Microbacteriaceae bacterium | reverse complement strand
TGCCGGGGCTCACCGAGAGCACCGAGCTGTTTCGGCGAGTGAACGACCGCTCCGGCGAGGGCCTCGCACTGATCTTCCTCGCCCTCGCTGTGCTCGCCGACTCTCCCCCCGACACCGACAGGGCGGGCGAGGCGCTCGAACGGAGTGTGAAGCTGCTGCACGAGGCGCACGACGGCTGGCGCGAGGCGATGGCACTCGTGACACTCGGCAGGGTCGCGCTCATGCACGCCGCCACGTCGGAGGCGCTCGACCGTTTCACGCAGAGCCTCGCCCTCGCCAGGCACCGCCATGACGACCTCGGTACCACGATCGCTCTGCAGCACCTCGGCTGGGCGCAATTGGTGAGTCACCGGCCGGATGACGCGAGCTCCTCGTTCACCGAGAGCCTCGTCACGGCGGCACAACTCGGTCACACCGAGGGCGTCGCCTACGCGCTCGAGGGGCTCACGGCGATCTCCGCGGAGCAGCACCGGGTGGTACGTGCGGGGCGGCTGCTGCGCGCCTCCGAGGCGCTGCGTAAACAGAGCGGACTGCTCAATGCGACGCGGTTCTCGTTCCACGAGTACTACCTGGCTCCGCTGCTCGCCGGAGAGGATGCGGCCGAACTCGAACGCGTGCGCACCGAGGGAGCGGACTTCTCGATCAGCGAGGCTGTCGAGTACGCGCTGCAACGGGAGTAGATACGGCCCCAGCCGCCGGCACCGGAAGCAATGAACGATTCGAGCACAACGAGGTGGCCTCCATGACGATCTTCGACCACGATGACACATTCGCCCCGGCGAACCCCACGGCTGCGCCGGGGCGCCAGGAATACCGGCCGGCACTCGACCGCGCCCACGACCTCGCGCTCGAGTGGCTCCGCTCGGTGCCCACGCGGCGGGTGGCCCCCGCGGCGACCGCCGACGAACTCGAGGCCCGGTTCCGTGGGCCGCTGCCTGAGGGGCCGACGGATGCCACCGACGTCGTCGACGAGCTTGCCGCGATGTGCGAGCCGGGGCTCATGAACATGCCGTCCGGGCGATTCTTCGGGTGGGTCATCGGTGGCACCCTGCCCGCTGCCTTAGCTGCGGACTGGCTCGTGAGCGCGTGGGACCAGAATGCCGCGATGCGATTCGCGACGCCCGCGACGGCGGCCGTCGAAGGGATCGCAGGTCGCTGGATGCTCGAGCTGCTCGGACTGCCGTCGACCGCGGCCGTCGGATTCACGACGGGCGGCACGATGGCGAACTTCGTCGGTCTGGCGGCCGGCCGCACGGCGGTGCTCGAGGCCGCGGGCTGGGACCTGCACGAAAACGGACTCAGCGGCTCCCCGCGCATAACCGTGCTGGTCGGCGAGGAGAGCCACGTCTCGGTAGAGCTCGCGCTGCGCTATCTGGGTCTCGGCAGGCCGCGCACCGTGGCGAGCGACGATCAGGGCCGCATGGACCCCACAGCGCTCGGCACCGCGCTCGCGACGATCGATGGGCCGGTCATCGTCGGTCTGCAGGCGGGCAACCTTCACTCCGGGGCTTTCGATCCCATGCGTGAGTGCGTGCGCCTGGCCCACGCGCGCGGCGCGTGGGTGCACGTCGACGGCGCATTCGGCCTGTGGGCGGCAGCGAGTCCCCTCTACCGGGAGGCGCTCGACGGCCTCGACGGCGCCGACTCGTGGGCGACCGACGCGCACAAGACGCTCAACGTGCCGTATGACTGCGGCGTTGCGATCGTCGCCCACCCCGCGGTGCTGCGCTCGGTCTTCGGGGCGCATACGAACTACATCATCCAGTCGGGGGCGGCGCCGGCAGACCCGTTCGAGAAGGTGCCCGAGATGTCACGACGGGCGCGGGAGGTGCCGGTCTGGGCGGCGCTGCGCGCGCTCGGCAGGTCGGGTGCCGTCGCGCTGGTCGAGGGGCTCGCAGCCAACGCGCGGGCGCTCGCCGACGGACTCGCCACGCTCCCTGGCGCGGAGGTGGTCAACGACGTCGTCTTCACGCAGGTCTGCCTGAGCTTCGGCTCCGACGAGCGCACCCGGCGGGTGACGCAGCGGGTGATGACCGACGGCACGGTCTGGATGTCCGGCTCCCGCTGGCACGAACGCGACGTGTTGCGCATCTCGGTGAGCAACTGGTCGACCGATGCCGACGACGTCGCCGCATCGATCGCGGCCGTCGCGCGGGCGATCACCGCGGTCGACGACGACTCCTAGCCCGTGCGCCTCAGCTGTGTTCTGGAGCCCTGTCGGCGCGCGCGCGGTGCATCTGCGAGGGCCTGCCCGGCGACTCTAGCGGCAGGTCGAGGCCGGAGAACAGCGGACTCGCGTCGATGAGCGGAGAGGAGGCCGAGCCCGGGTGACCCGAAGCGGTACATGGTCACGCCGTCGGCGGTCGTCGAATGGGCGGAGTAACGGCGGCGGCGCATGGCCGCCTGAACCGCATCGCGCACGACCTGCTCGGTGGTGGAGACATCGATGGAGCGCGCCGGGAAGTACTGCGCTGCGGCATCGGGACGGCGGCCGGCGGCCATCGGCGTGCTCCCTCGGTCGCGGCGGACATCGGTCGGCGGTGAGTTCCGACACGGTCCGCTTCAGCGATGAACCCTACCCGACGGCCCGTCGGCCGAACGGCACGGTCAGTCGCGAAAGAGGGCCAGCGCGCGTTCCGCGACCAGCTCGGGCCTCTCGTCGGCGAGGAAGTGAGCGGCGCCCTCGACCACCTCGAGCTGCATGTCGTCGGCGCACTCCTCGAAACTGCCCAACAGTGCGGGGTTGATCCCCTCCAGGTCGCCGTAGAGCACGCGGGTCTTCGTCGTGAGCCGTTTCGACCGGTACCCGCCGCGCATGAGCCTCATCTCCTCGGGCACGATGAATCGGCGGTAGAGCGCAGACCCGGCGCGAGCGCGAGCGGGATCGCGCAGCCGCGAGACGAACGGCTCAAGATCGGCGTCGGTCCACGTGTAGTCGGGTGCCGAGTGGTCATCGAACAGCGACCGAGGCAGGCGGGTGCCGGCCAGTCGTCGCGGCCCGAGCCCGGGCGTCATGATCACAAACTGGAAACCCATGGACCGCATTCCCGCGAGCAGGCGAATGTCGAAGCGGACGAACGGATGCGCCCCCAGACACAGGTAGCCCGCCACGCGCTCCGGGTGCTCGAAACACAATTGGTAGGCGAGGAGGGAGCTCCAGTCGTGGGCGACGAGCCAGACGTGCTCGAGGCCGAGGGCGTCCAGCAGCCCGAGAAGGTCGGCGCCGAGCCGCTCGGGCGTGTAGCCGTCGGTCGGGGCGTCTGTCCACCCGGCCCCGCGCAGGTCCGGGGCAATGACCCGGTGCTCCCGGGCGAGGGCCGGGATGACACCACGCCACTCCCACCAGTGCTGGGGGAAGCCGTGCAGCAGCACGACCGGGCTGCCGCGCCCAGCCTCGGCGAGGTGCATCCGCAGGCCGTCTATGTGCACGAATCGATGGTCGACGCCGTCGAGATGCGGCATAGCACTGAGCTCTAAGCCCTCTTCCGACCGCTGCTCAGGTCGGCGTATTCTCTCCTTCATAGACGCCATGGTACTACGTCCGTAGTGTTATGTCACTATGTCTATAGTGGTTCGTGTGACAACTGCCAGTGTGACGACGACCAGACAGCGCGTGCTCGACGCGGCGATCGAACTCCTGGGCACTGCCGGCCTCCGTGCCCTCACCCACAACCGCGTCGACGACGCCTCGGGCCTGCCTCGCGGCACGACGTCCAACTACTTCCGCACCCGAGCAGCACTGCTCACCGGGGCGGTTGACCGCATCGTCGAGCGGGAGCTCGGCGAGGTCGGCCCGCTGCTCGACATCTCGACCGGAGACGACTACATCGGCCTGCTCGTGCGGCTGTTCGACGCGACGACCGTCAAGAACCACACGCTCACCACGGCCCGGCTCGTGCTTTTTCTGGAGTCCAGCCACGACACGTCGTTGAGGGACGTTCTCGACCGCGGACGATCGGCGATGGAGGGCTTCACGACGTCGACGCTCGCGCGTCTGGGGGCACCGAATCCCGCCGCCGCCGCCCAGGCGGTCATGGGGTGCCTCGAGGGCCTGATCCTGCACCGCATCGCCCGTCACGACGCCAACGACGCGCGGGCGGCGATCGAGATCGTGGTGCGGGCCGCCCTGAGTAATTAGACCGCGAGCACGTCGATCTGGCCCGGCCTCGCGGCATCGAAGACAAGCTTGCGGGTAGCGATCTTGTCGGTGAAGAACCGGTCGTGACTCACGACGATCACCGCACCAGGAAAGTGCGTGAGGGCCCGCTCCATCACTTGCGTGCTCGCCATGTCGAGATGGTTGGTCGGTTCGTCGAGCACGAGAACGGATGCACCGGAGAGCAGGCACTGGGCCATGGCGACCCGCGCCCGCTGACCACCGGAGAGGCTGCCGATGCGCTGCTTGAGATCGGCCTCGGAGAACTGGAACATCGACAGGAACCGGCCGACCGACTTGCGGGTGGCGGTGAGGGCGAGGCTGTCGGGGTAGGCGTTCACCGCATGGGTGACGGTGTCGTCGTCGTCCAGTTCTTCAAGTACCTGGTTGTACGAAACCATCCCCGCACCCTTGGCCCAGGCCACGGTGCCGGCATCAGCCGGCTCTTCACCCGT
>JAODAY010000113.1 GCA_025463665.1 Microbacteriaceae bacterium | reverse complement strand
CGGGCCCCGGCGAGAGCAAGACCTACACGGTCACGCTCTCGCGCACCACGGCTCCGCTCGACACCTTCACCTCCGGGTCTCTCACCTGGACCTCGGGCGACACCACGGTGCGCAGCCCGATCGCGGTGCAGCCCGCGGCGATCCTCGCTCCGGAGTTCGTCGAGGGCACCGGTGTCACCGGATCGCTGGATGTCACGGTCACCCCGGGCACCACCGGCGACATCGCGCTCAGCTCGACCGGGCTGTCGGCTGGCGAGTTCCTCGCGGACCCGACGAACACCGCCCCCGGGCACTCGGGCGGCGGCGTCACGAACGACGAGGTGAGTTACGAGGTGGAGGTGCCGACGGGCACCGAGTTCACTCGGTTCGAGCTGGATGCCATGAACGACACGGCAGACGTCGACCTCGTCGTCTACCAGCTGAACGCCGCGGGCGAACCTGTCGCCGGATGGGCCTCAGAGAGCGGGGGAGGCGACGAGGTCATCGATCTCGTCGCGCCGGAGGCCGGCACCTACGCCATCATCGCCGTGGTCATCGCCGACAACGTCTGGGACCTGACCGTGACCTCCGTCGTCACGGGCGGCAGTGCGCTGGAACTGACGCCGCCGGTGCTGCCGGGCGTGCTCGGCGTGCCGACGACGTACACGGCGTCGTGGTCCGGCCTCACCCCGAACAGCAGCTATCTCGGGATCGTCGGCTACGGTTCATCCGGTGCATCGACCCTGGTGCAGGTAACGACGGGCGAGGCGGAGACGCCGGAACCCGTGACCCCCGTGAACACCGCACCGCCGGTAATCTCGGGGACGGCGCAGGTCGGGAGCAGCCTCACGGCGACGACCGGCGAGTGGGACACTCCGGGGCTTGAGTTCGCCTTCCAGTGGCAGGTGGACGGGGCCGATATCGCGGGTGCGACCGGCGCCAGCTACACGGTGACCAGCGCCGAACAGGGTGCAGCGCTCACCGTCATCGTGACGGCGACCGGCGCCGGCCTCACCACAGCCACCGCGACCTCGGCGGCCGTCACAATACTCTTCACCTCCCAGACGAAGGTCACCCTCGACCACCTGCTGCTGTTCTCCTGGCAGCGCGCGACGGTGACCGTGAAGATCGCGTCGGCCTCGCCCGCGCCGGCGACTGGAACGGTGACCATAACCGTCAAGGGACGTGACTATTCGGCGCCGGTGACGGGTTCGACGAACGGCAGGGTGACCTTCACCATGCCGAAGCTGCCCGCCGGAATCTACTCCGTGCGAGCGAGCTACAGCGGCGACGCCGCAGTGGCCGGGTCGACCAGTTCCTCGGCGTTCATGTGGGTCATCGTCTAGCCCATGCCCCGACTCCCGCCCGGCGGGCGACCGACTCCCGCCCCGGCGGGCGATGCACCTCCCAGTGGGCATCGTCAGTCGGGGCGGGCCTGTGTTCGCGCATAACGACTGTGTAAACGACCTTGACTGATCGCCCTCACCTCTTGTGGGCGACCCTTTCGTAAGGTTCACTAACAAACATCGACAGCGCACCGAGGCGCGGCCGGGGCGCGGAGTCACAGTGAGAACAACAACACCATCATTCGTCGAGGCACACGGTCAGGGCGCGGCGCGTGCGCGCGTGCTGCGGCCGAGCACCAAGGTACTGCCGGAGCACGCCCGGGGCCACAATCGCTCGCTCGTGCTACAGACCCTCTACCGCGCCGCACACCAGAGCCGCGCCGACATCGCCCGCCAGACGGGTCTCACTCGCGTCACCCTCTCCGACCTCGTTGCCGAGCTCATAACGGAGCACCTCATCGTCGAGACCGGCCAGCGGGAAGACGCCCGCCCCGGCAAACCGGCCACGCTGCTCGACCTCAACCGCACGGCCTTCCACATCGTCGGCGTCGACCTGAGCGGCGAGGCGTTCCGTGGTGCGCTGCTCGACCTCGACGGTGCGATCCTCGAGCGCGCCGAACAGCCACGCGACGGTGATGTCGGAGCGGATGCCACGGCGAAGGTCGTCGCCCTCATCGAGTCCCTCGTCGCCCGGGCGACCCTCCCGATCCTCGGCGTGGGTGTCGGGTCTCCCGGCATCGTCGACCTCGACGGGACCGTGCTCTCGGCGCCCAACCTCGGCTGGACGAACGAACCGCTCCGAGCGCAGCTCGCCGACCGCTTCGGACTCGCCGTGGTCGTGACCAACGACGCCAACGCGGCGGTGCTCGCCGAGCACAGCTTCGGCGCCGCGGACGGCGACATGATGCTGGTCACGGTCGGCCACGGTGTCGGCTCCGGGTTGCTGCTCGGCGGTTCGCCGCTTTACGGCAGCCGCTTCGCCGCGGGCGAGATTGGCCACGTGGTCGTCGGCACAGACGGTGGTGCCGAGTGCGCGTGCGGAAAGCGCGGCTGCCTGGAGACCTGGCTCGCCACCCCGCGGCTCTCCGCGGCCCTCGCCGCCGCCCCCACGGCGCACGCGCGCGACGGCGTGCTGCGCGAGGCAGGGCAGCGGCTCGGCATCGCACTCGCCCCCATCGTCGGGGCGCTCAACCTCGCCGAGGTTGTGCTGAGCGGACCCGTCGAGCTGCTCGACGGAGCACTCACCGACTCGGTCGCCGAGACAGTGCGCGCGCGGACCATGGACGTCTTCCACGGCGGCCTGACGCTGCGCATGACGACGCTCGGCGACGACATCGTCATGCGCGGAGCGGCCGTCACGGTGCTCTCCGGAGTGTTGGGGGTCTCATAGCCGACACCTCACACCCATTCATGAGTTCCTCCATATTCACCGCGGAGTACCTCCACCCACCAGTCACGGAGCAACTCCACTACACAGGGAGTTAGAAATGAACAAAAGGATTTCAGCGGTCGCCACAGCGGCCGTGGCGGCCCTCGTCATGGCGGGCTGCGCGAGTGGCGACACCGGCTCTTCCGCCGACGAGGGCACGGACATCACCCTCTGGCTGAATGGGGGCGACACACCCGACGAGCTACGCGAGTTTCTCAAGAAGGAGTATGCCGATCAGGCCGGGGGCACCCTCACCATCGAGGAGCAGTCCTGGACCGACGCCCTCGCCAAGCTGACCACCGCACTGCCCGACGCCGAGAACACCCCCGACGTGGTTGAGATCGGCAACACCTGGGCGCCCACGTTCACCTACGCCGGGGCGTTCACCGACCTGACCGACATGTATGAAGAACTCGGCGGCGACAAGCTGCTGCCCTCGTTCGTGGAGGTCGGGGCCGTGGACGGGGCCGACTACGCGCTTCCGTACTACTTCGGTTCGCGTTACATGTTCTACCGCAAGGACGTCTGGAGCCAGGCGGGGGTGGCTGCGCCGACGACGCTCGGCGAATTCAACGCCGCCGCTGCCGCGCTCGCGTCCGCAGACCGCTCGGGCTTCTACATCGGCGGCGAAGATTGGCGCAACGGTGTGTCGTGGATCTTCGCCAACGGCGGCGAACTCGCGGTGCAGGAGGGCGACGAGTGGCACTCAAGTCTCTCCGACCCGGCGACGATCAAGGGACTCGCCCAGCTGCAGGCCCTCTTCGCGAGTGCGTCCCGCGCACCGGTGACCGAGTCCGACAGCACGCCGTGGGTCAACCTCAACAACAACGAGTCGACGGGTGCACCCGAGGCCGCCACCATCATGGCCCCGGGTTGGGCGCACTGGTCGATCGGCGACCTCGCCCCCGACCCCGAGGACTCGACCACGTTGGTCCCGACCTGGAACGACGCGACCTTCGGCACCTTCGTGCTGCCGGGAACCGACGGCGGCATAGCGCCTGTCTTCGCCGGTGGATCGAACATCGCCATCTCGGCCGCCAGTGAGAAGCAGGATGCCGCGAAGGAACTGATGCGCATCATCTTCTCCGAGGACTACCAGACGATGCTCGGCGAGAACGGCCTCGGACCGGCCAATCTCGACTACGCCTCGTCCCTGGGTGACGACCAGTTCGCCACCGCGCTCATCGAGTCCGCGTCCACGTCGAAGCTCACCCCGGCCGCACCCGGCTGGGCGGCGGTGGAGGGCTCGGGCCTGCTCGAGGAGTTCTTCGGCAAGGTCAACGGCGGGGGAGACATCGCCGCGCTCGCCAAGGAGTACGACGCGAAGATCGATGAGCTGATCAACGGCTGACCGAGGGCCAGATTCACCGTTTCACCGAAGGAGGATGCCCGTGACCGCACCAGCGACGGCGCCGCCCGCGAGCGCCGCACCGCCACCGCCGCGTGACGCCGCGCCGTCGCTGGAGCGCCGCCGTGCCATCCGCGGGCCGTACCTGTTGCTCCTGCCGGCCATCGGCATCCTCCTCGTCGGCATGGGGTACCCCACCGTCTGGCAAGTCGTGACCTCTCTGCAGGAGTTCGGCCTGCAGCAGCAGTTCGGCAGGCCGGCGCCCTTCATCGGGTTCGAGAACTACGCGGCCCTCGCGACGAACGCGCAGTTCTGGGGCGTGGTGCTGAAGTCGATCGCCTTCTGCCTCATCACCGCCGTCGTCACCCTCGTCGTCGGGATCGCTCTCGCGCTCCTCATGAACGCGGTCGCTCGCGCACCGCGGCTGATCCTGCAGATCGCACTCTTGCTCGCGTGGTCCATGCCGGTCGTGGCGGCGATGACCGTGTGGATCTGGCTGTTCGACCGCCGCCGCGGGGCCGTCAACTACCTGCTCGACGCGGTGCCGGGCATCGACATGAACCGGTTCAACTGGCTCGAGAGCCCGTCCACGTTCTTCGCGGTCGCCAGCATCATCGTCATCTGGATGTCTGTCCCGTTCGTCTCGTTCTCCACTTTCGCCGGGCTCACCCAGATCTCGGGCGAAGTGATGGAGGCGGCGGCCCTCGACGGCGCGAGCAGCTGGCAGCGAGTGCGGGGCATCATTCTCCCGATGATCCGCCCGGTGATCGCCATCGTGTTCCTGCTGCAGATCATCTGGGACCTCCGGGTGTTCACCCAGATCACGATGCTGCAGGACGCGGGCTCCAAGTCGGGCGAGTTCGACCTGCTGGGAACCTTCATCTACAAGCTGGGCACCAAGTCGCAGGACTTCGGCATGGCCTCTGCCGTGTCGATCCTCGTGCTGGGCATCACCATCGCGCTCAGCTGGTTCTACATTCGCGGCCTGGTGAAGGACGACGAGACATGACGAATCGAACGGCGCGCAGGCTCCTCGGTGGTCTGGCGGTGGCGGTCGCCATCGTCTGGGCGTTCCCGATCTACTGGATGGTCAACTCCTCCCTGCTGCCGAACACCACGCTGCAGTCGTTCGTGCCGACGTTCGTGCCGTTCGGCGGATCGCTCGGCAATTTCAGGGAGGCGCTGGCCGACGGCTCGTTCTACGCGGCGCTCGGCATGAGCGTCTCGATCACCCTCATCGCGGTGTTCTTCTGCATCCTGTTCGCCTTCCTCGCGGCGGTCGCCATCAGCCGGTTCCGATTCAGGGGCCGCAAGAGCTTCGTCATCGCGGTGCTCATTGTGCAGATGCTGCCGGCCGAGGGACTGTTCATCGCGCAGTACAAGATGGTGTCGAGCGCGGGCCTGCTCGACTCCGTCATCGGCGTCAGCATCATCTACGTCGCGGCAGTGGTGCCCTTCACCGTCTGGATGTTGCGCGGATTCGTCGCAGGCATTCCCGTCGACCTCGAGGAGGCGGCAATGGTCGACGGGCTGAGCAGGTTCGGGGCATTCATGCGCATCACCTTTCCGCTACTCGCACCGGGGCTCGTGGCATCCGGTGTCTATGCGTTTCTACAGGCCTGGAACGAGTTCACGGTGGCGCTCGTGCTGCTGCCGTCCGAGGCGGCGCAGACGCTGCCGCTGTGGCTGCGCGGTTTCGTGCAGGCGAGTGCGACCAGGGAGACGGACTGGGGACAGGTGATGGCGGCGTCGACTCTCGTCGCCGTGCCGGTCATCGTGTTCTTCCTCATCGTGCAGGGGCGGCTCACCTCCGGGCTCGTCAGCGGGGCGGTGAAGGGGTGACGGCCGTCGCGCGGCCGGTCGGCGGTGACGGGATCCGCGGGCTGCGGGTCGGTGTCGACATCGGCGCGACCAAGACCGAGGCGGTCGTCGTGAATGACGAAGGGGAGGTGACGCAGCGCCTGCGCATCCCCAGCGGCTACGGCACGGGCGCGGTCGTCGAGACGGCGTGCGTCGCGATCAGCCGACTGACGGATGCCGCGGGCGTCGGTGTCGGCGACGTCGCGACGATCGGCGTCGGAATCCCGGGACGCGTGGACCCGGCGAGCGGCACCGTCTCGCACGCGATCAATCTCGGCATCGAGCGGCTCGAGCTCGGCGAACTGCTGGGCGAACGACTCGACCGCCCGGTGCGCGTCGAGAACGACGTGAACGCCGCGGCCCTCGGTGCGTTCCACCTCCTGGCGCGCCCACCGACGTCGTCGCTGGGTTACCTGAACCTCGGCACGGGTCTCGCCGCGGGGCTCGTGTTGCGCGGCGAACTCTGGCGCGGAGCGCGCGGGGCGGCCGGCGAGATCGGCCATGTCCTCGTCGACCCGGCCGGACCCGTCGACCTCGACGGCCAGCCTGGCGGGCTCGAGGTCGTCGCCTCCGGATCGGGCATCGCACGGCAGTGGGGCCGGGGCGACGGCACCGTGGTGGGCGCTGTGCTCGACGCGGCAGATCGCGGCGACGCCGACGCGCTCGAGATCCGTCGCCGCCTCTTCGACGGAGTCGCCGGTGCGGTGCGCATCCTGGTGCTGACCGTCGACGTGGATCTCGTCGTGATCGGCGGGGGGATCAGCGTGCTCGCCGACAGGATCATGCCGGGTGTCGAGGCGGTGTTCGCGGACTGGTCTGCCCAGTCGACGTTCATCGCCTCACTCGGTCTCGCCGACCGCACGCGTGTGTTGCCGGCGCACTCGCCGGTCGCACCGCTCGGCGCAGCCCACCTCGGCGGGGCACCGCTGCATAGCGCCGCGAGCGCGAGGAAGGCACCGTCCCGCAGCGGCGCAGGAGCCTGAGCGCACCGCGAGTCGCGCCCGACTCGCGCCGCCCTCTCAGTCGCGAGGAGCGGCGAACACCGGCCGCCCGGCCGCCCAGACGTGCACGACGCGCCAGTCATGGTCGAGCGCCACGGCATCGGCGGCGTAGCCCGGGGCGAGCAGACCGTGGCGGTCGCCGAGTCCGAGAGCACGCGCCGGGGTGTGGGTGAGCGCTTCGACGGCGAGTCGGGGCTCGATGTGCGTGCGTTCGATGGCGACACGCAGAGCGGCATCCTGGGTGAGGGTCGACCCGGCGATTGTCGGAGTTCCGCGGAGTGTCGCGATGCCGCCGCGCACCGTCACGGTGAGCGAACCGAGCGAGTAGTCCCCGTCGTGTGAACCGGCGGCGGCCATCGCGTCGGTCACCAGCGCGACGCGGCCGGGCGCCGAGGAGAAGGCCATCGCCGCGACCTCGGGGTGCACGTGGATGCCGTCGAGTACGAGTTCCACGGTCACCCGGTCGTCGTCGAACGCGGCGACAACCGGGCCCGGGGCGCGGTGGTGAATGCCGGGCATCGCGTTGAAGGCGTGGGTGAGCACGCGGGCACCGCGGTCGAACGCCTCCTTCGCCTGCTCGAAGGTCGCCTCGGTGTGGCCGACAGCAACGGCAACACCCGCCTCGACGAGGACATCGATCATCTCGAGCGCTCCCGGAAGCTCGGGTGCGACGGTGATCTGCCGCAGGGTCCCGCGCGCCGACTGCAGCAGTTCCTCCATCTCGTAGGGGGAAGGCGACCTCAGGTACTCCGGGTTGTGGGCTCCGCTGCGGCCCTTGGCGAGGAACGGACCCTCGAGGTGCGCGCCCAGCACGAGCGGATCGGCCTCGGCTATGTCGGCGATCTCGGTGAGCGACGTGCGCAGGCTCGTGAGCGGGTTCGCGACGAGGCTGAGCACCGACCGGGTCGTGCCGTGCGCGCGGTGGGTGGCGAGAGCCGCGCCGATCGCGCCGACGCCATCGTCGTAGGAGTGGCCGCCACCGCCGTGACCGTGCAGGTCGATGAAGCCAGGAACCAGCCAGCCGCCGCTCACGTCGACGCGCGTCGTCGGCCGGATGTCGGACGGCGCGTGTCCGCTTCCCGTGGAGACGATGGCATCGCCGTCGACGAGCATCCAGAAGTCGTCGACCTGACCCCGGGCATCGAGCTTGCGGGCGTGTTCGAACAGGATGCTCATGGCCGCTCCTAGCGGAAAATGATGGTGCGCGAGCGGTCGAGCAGCACCCGGTGCTCCGAGAACCACTTCACCGCCTGGGTGAGGGTGCGTGACTCTTCGTCCTGCCCGATGGCGACGAGTTCCGCGGGTGTGCGAGAGTGATCGACTCGCACCACATTCTGCTCCACGATCGGCCCCTCATCGAGGTCGCTCGTGACGAAATGCGCCGTCGCGCCGATGAGTTTGACACCGCGCGCGTGAGCCTGCTTGTACGGGTTTGCGCCCTTGAAGCCGGGCAGGAAGGAGTGGTGGATGTTGATTGCGCGCCCGCTCAGCGCCGCGCACAGCTCGGGCGACAGAATCTGCATGTACCGGGCGAGCACGACGAGTTCGATGTCGTGCTGCTCGACCACCTCGAGCACGCGGTCTTCGAACGCGAGCTTCTGGCCAGGCGAGGTGACCGGGTGCGACTCGAAGGGCACGCCGTAGAACGACGCGATGTCGTCGAGGTCGCCGTGGTTGCTGAGCACCAGCGGAACATCGATCGCGAGATGACCGGCGCGCTCACGGTAGAGCAGATCGTTGAGGCAGTGACCGGCCTTGGAGACGAGAACAAGGGTGCGGAGCGGTCGGCCGACCACGTCGAGCTCCCAGGTCATGCCGTATCTCTCCGTGACGGGGAGCAGGGCCGTTTCGAACTGTGTTCTGGATGCCGCGGACTCGACCTGCAGGCGCATGAAGAACGTTCCCGTATCGTCGCTCGAGAACTGCTGCGATTCGGTGATGTTGCCGCTCGCCTCGACGATGGCGCCGCTCACGGCATGCACGATCCCGGGGCGGTCTTCGCACACGAGGGTGAGGATCCAGTGGGTCGAGATGTCAGTCACGGCTCCAGAGTATTCTGGAAACGCTGTCCTTCGAGTACTCGACAGCCCGCGGTCGGCTCCGCGCACATCCCATTCACGAACGGATATCGCCCGTTGACTGCGCACGACACCAGAGATTCCCCCACTCCTGCCTTCCCCTGGGTGGGCCTGCTCGTGCTCGCGGGGGCGATTTTCGTCTCCGTCACGAGCGAGTTCCTTCCGACCGGCCTGCTCCCCGAGATGGCGGGCGAACTCGACGTGTCGCAGTCCCGCATCGGCCTGCTCGTCACCATCTTCGCCGGAACCGTCGTGCTCACCACCACTCCGCTCGCCGCCCTCACCCGCAACTATTCGCGCAAGTACCTCGTCGTTGCAGTGCTCATCGTGGTGGCCTGCGGCAACATCATGTCGGCGCTCGCCCCGAGCTACGAGATCCTGGTCGGCGCGCGCATCGTCGGGGGACTCGCCCACGGCCTGTTCTGGGCGGTTGTGGGCGCCTACGCGGCTCACCTCGTGCCCCGCCATCAGATCGGCCGCGCCGTCGCGATCACGAGCGGCGGCGGCACGGCCGCCTTCGTTCTGGGCGTGCCGCTCAGCACCGCGCTCGGTCACGCACTGGGGTGGCGACTAGCGTTCACTGTTCTGGGCGGCGTAGTGATTCTGCTCATGCTGCTCGTTCTCAAGTTCCTGCCCTCGGTGAACCACCGTGTGCCTTTGTCGACGGGGGAGATCCCCATTCCCGCGCACAAGGACCGCAGCATGCCGGCCGTTCTCGCCCTGTGCGGCATCATCATCGTGGTCATGTCGGGGCACTATCTCTTCTATACCTACATCGCGCCGTGGCTCATTACTATCGGCGGGTTCGAACCGAGTGCCGTTCCCGTGATGCTGTTCATCTTCGGCGGGGCCGGTGCGCTCGGTCTGGTGCTCGCCGGACTGGTCAGCGACCGCTTTCCGCGCGGCGGCCTGCTCGGCGGCACGACGATCACTGCCGCCAGCGTCCTGATTGTCGGCGTGTTCTCCGGGTCGCAAGTGGTCATCGTGGCGGCCCTCGTGTTGTGGGGGATCGCATTCGGTGGTCTGCCGTCAATGTTGCAGACGCGCATGCTGCACACCGCCTCGGCGCGGGCTCGGGACCTGTCGTCGGCGCTGTACACGACGTCGTTCAACCTCGCGATCGGCTTCGGCGCCTTCGTGGGGGCACTGCTGCTCGACACCCTCGGGCTTGGCGTGCTGCCGTTCGTCGATGTTGCGGTGCTCACCGTCGGCGTGGCGCTGCTGATCGCAATGAACGTCTGGCTCGCGCGGCGGGCGAGGAGGCCCCGCACCGCGTGAGCCACACCGCCGCACCTCCGTGCGAACCGGCCGCCGTGCCGCCGATCCGTCCCGGCCTCCGAAACACTACGAGGCGACCGTTTCGCGATCTCACCCGCGACGAGGGCCGGACGGGCCTCGATGTCCCGCCGCGTGTAGGCGAGAGCGCGTCGGCTCAAGAGCAGGTCCTTGTCGGTCAGGGCAGCGACCTGCCGCGGCATCCGTCGGCACCCCACGGGCCGAGGCGCGGGCGTCGGCCACCGAGGTGACGGGCGGGGAGGACCGGTAGCCGGGCATTGCCGATACACTGGTCGAGTCGCAACTGGCGTTGAGATGGGTAACCATCAGGGAGCGAACCGCAGACGATTTGGCCGTACGCCTGGGCCGAACGGATACCGTTAGATAATCCGTTCCGCCATGCAAGGAGCCCCGCCTGTGACTTCCACCTTCAATTCCCCGCTCTCCGAGGTCGACCCCGAGATCGCCGCGGCACTCGAATCCGAGCTCGGCCGCCAGCGCGGCACTCTCGAGATGATCGCGAGCGAGAACTTCGTGCCCCGCGCCGTGCTTGAGGCCCAGGGGTCGGTTCTCACCAACAAGTACGCCGAGGGGTACCCGGGTCGCCGCTACTACGGCGGTTGCGAGTTCGTCGACATCGCCGAAAGCCTCGCAATCTCGCGGGCGAAGGCGCTCTTCGGCGCATCGTACGCCAACGTGCAGCCCCACTCCGGTGCATCCGCCAACGCGGCCGTGCTGAGCGCGATCGCGCAGCCGGGCGACAAGATCCTCGGCCTCGAGCTCGCCCACGGCGGTCACCTGACCCACGGCATGAAGCTCAACTTCTCGGGCAAGCTGTACGACGCTCACGCCTACGGAGTCGACCCCGATTCGTTCCGCGTCGACATGGACGTCGTTCGCGAGAAGGCCATCGCCGTGCGTCCGCAGGTTCTCATCGCCGGCTGGAGCGCATACCCGCGCCAGCTCGACTTCGAGGCGTTCCGCGCCATCGACGACGAGGTTGGCGCGAAACTGTGGGTCGACATGGCCCACTTCGCCGGGCTCGTCGCCGCAGGCCTGCACCCGTCGCCCGTGCCATACGCCGACGTCACCTCGTCGACGGTGCACAAGACCATCGGCGGGCCGCGCTCCGGGTTCATCCTGACCAACGACCTCGACACGCAGAAGAAGCTCAACTCGAACGTGTTCCCCGGCCAGCAGGGCGGACCGCTCATGCACGTCATCGCCGCGAAGGCCACGGCGTTCAAGCTCGCCGGCGAGCCCGAGTTCAAGGACCGCCAGGAGCGCACCATCCGCGGCGCCCAGATCCTCGCCGAGCGGCTCACCGCGCCCGACGCGAAGGCCGCCGGCATCGATGTGCTCACGGGGGGAACCGACGTGCATCTCGTGCTCGTCGACCTGCGCAACTCGGCCATCCACGGCCAGGACGCCGAAGACATCCTGCACTCGGTCGGCATCACCGTGAACCGCAATGCCGTGCCGTTCGACCCCCGCCCGCCGATGACCCCCTCGGGTGTGCGCATCGGAACGCCCGCACTCGCCACCCGTGGCTTCGGCGACGCCGAGTTCACCGAGGTCGCCGACATCATCGCGACGGCCCTCAAGCCGGCTCCGGATGTCGCGGCTCTCCGCGCACGCGTGCTCACGCTCACCGACGGCTTCCCGTTGTACGAGGGCCTCACCTCGCCCTCCACCTGGGCGTGAAGGGCATGACCGCAACCAAGCTCGACGGGGTCGCCACCGCGACCGCCGTGAAGACCGAACTCGCCGGCCGCATCGCCGCCCTCAAGGCGCGGGGAATCACCCCGGGGCTCGGCACGCTGCTCGTCGGCAGCGACCCCGGCTCGCTCTCCTATGTCGCGGGCAAGCACCGCGACTGCGCCGAGGTCGGCATCGAGTCGATCCGGGTCGACCTGCCCGAGACGGCGACACCCGAGGAGATTCGCGCCGCGATCGTGCGGCTCAACGAGGATCCCGCGGTGACCGGCTACATCATCCAGTTGCCGCTGCCCGCCGGCATCGACGAGAACGCCATGCTCGAGCTGATGGATCCCGACAAGGACGCCGACGGGCTGCACCCGATGAACCTCGGGCGCCTCGTGCTCGGCGTCTCGGGCAAGCTCGACTCGCCGCTGCCGTGCACGCCCGCCGGCATCGTCGAGATGCTCGAGCGCTACGACGTTCCGATCCCGGGCAAGCACGTCGTCGTCGTCGGCCGCGGTCTGACCGTCGGGCGGCCGCTCGGCCTGCTGCTCACGCGCAAGGGCCTCGACGCCACGGTCACCCTCACCCACTCGCGCACTGTCGACCTCGAGTCGCACGTTCGCCGCGCCGACATCGTGGTCGCGGCGGTCGGCGTCGCCGGCCTGCTCAAACCGGAATGGATCAAGCCCGGCGCCGCGGTGCTCGACGTCGGCATCACGCGCGTCGTCAACGCGGAGACCGGCAAGGCGCGCCTCGTCGGCGACGTCGACCCCGCGGCATCCGAGGTCGCCGGCTTTCTCTCGCCGGTGCCCGGGGGAGTCGGCCCCATGACGCGCGCGATGCTGCTGGTGAACGTCGTCGAGGCGGCCGAGCGGATCGTCGCGTAGGCGCGTGGGCTGGCGCTCCGGCTACAGTGGGTTCATGAATAAGAACCTGCGATTCTCGACCGGAACCCTGCTCGTGAGCCTCGCGACGGTGCTCGCGGTCGTGCTGGCCGCAGGGTTCGTCGCCGTCTTCTTCTTCGACGTCGAGCTGTTCGGCACCGTCACCAGGTAGCTTCGCCCGACGTTCGACCGGATGCGACGGCTCCAGCCCCGCGGATTCTGCTGTTCAGGGGGCGAACCGCGCAATCCGTCCTGTCGGACGCCGGCCGCGACCGGCGAGCGGCCGCGTGTCGGCACGGCCCAGCGCCCCGCCGCGCCGACACGGCCCCGCGGCTCAGCTCTCGCGGATCGCGCCCTTCGATGCGCTCACGGTGAACGTGACGGGCTGGCCGAAGCCGTGCTCGGCGAAGGCGCCGTCGATGGCGACCTGCAGCCGGGACAACCCCTCGGCCGGGATCAGCGCGATAGCCGCTCCGCCAAAGCCGCCGCCCGTCATGCGGGCGCCGATGGCCCCGTTGGCGAGGGCGGTCTCCACGGCGAGGTCGAGTTCGGGCACGGAGATCTCGAAGTCATCGCGCATGGAGATGTGGGAGGCATCCAAGAGTTCCCCGATGGCGGTGGGGCCGTCTGAACGCAAGAGCGCGACGGTGTCGAGCACGCGCTGGTTTTCGGTGACGATGTGGCGCACGCGACGGAAGGTCTCGTCGTCGAGAAGGTCACGCGCGTTGGGGAGGTCGTCGACGGTGACATCGCGGAGGGAGGTGACGCCGAGCAAGGCGGCTCCCTTCTCGCACGAGGCGCGGCGGTCGGCGTATCCGCCGGTCGCGTGGGAGTGCGAGACTCCCGTGTCCATGATGAGGAGGGCGAGGCCAGCGGCGTCGAACCCGAGGTCGACGATTTCGGCTTCGAGCGAGCGGCAATCGAGGAAAACGGCACTGTCGAGCCTTCCGAGCAGTGATGCCGATTGGTCCATGATGCCCGTGGGGGCTCCGACTGCTTTGTTTTCGGCGAGCTGGCCGACGCGAGCGAGAGTCTCGCGCGAGAATCCCAGTTGCCAGACGTCGTTGAGGGCGATAGCCACCGCGCTCTCGATAGCTGCCGACGACGAGAGTCCGGCGCCGACGGGTACGACCGAGTCGATGTACAGGTCGACCCCGGGAACGGCTGCGAGGTCTGCGCCGAACTGGCCGAGCGCCCACGCGACGCCCAGCGGGTACGCCGACCAGCCACTCAACGCAGAAGGCGCGAGCTCAGAGAGCGGAATTTCGGCGACCTCATCAGCGAACGATGAAGCGACCCGCACGATGGCGTCGCTGCGCGAACCGAGAGCGACGACGGTGCGACGGTTGATGGCGAACGGGAAGACGAAACCCTCGTTGTAGTCGGTGTGCTCACCGATGAGGTTGACGCGACCCGGCGCCGACCACACGCCTTGCGGGGGGTAGCCGTACAGCTGCTCGAAGTCGGCCTGAACGTCGTCCCGAATGTCGGGGGTGCG
>JAODAY010000102.1 GCA_025463665.1 Microbacteriaceae bacterium | reverse complement strand
GTCGCTGTACTCGACCAAGTACGAGTCCGTCGACGACATCCAGCCCGGCGACACCGTGGCCATCCCTAGCGACGCGAGCAACCTGGCCCGAGCACTGCTCGTGCTGCAGACGGCCGGCCTGGTCGAGCTCAAGGACGGTGGAAGCCCCTTCTCCACCGTCGACGATGTACTCCCGTCCTCGACCGTCAAGGTCACGGCCCTCGAGGCGGCGCTCGTCCCGACGTCGCTGCCCGATGTCGCCGCGGCCGTCATCAACAACGACTTCGTCGAAGACGCCGGCCTGACCTTCGACGACGCGATCGCGACCGACGACCCCGCTGACGAGTCCGCCAAGCCCTACATCAACATCTTCGCGGCGCGCGCCGACGACAAGAACAACGACGTGCTCCTCGAGCTCGTGGAGCTGTTCCAGTCGACGACGGCCGTCACCGACGGGCTGCAGGAGACGTCGGGCGACACCGCGGTTCTCGTGAAGACTCCCGTCGACGAACTGCAGAAGACCCTCGACGAGGTCCAGGCCGACTACGCGGACCTCGGCTAGTCCGAAACGATCACCCAACTGACAGTGTGACGGGCGGGTGTCGGCGTCGAGTGACGTCGGCACCCGCATCGTGCGTGAGACTGCGCGTGTGCCTGTGAGGCAGCGCGTGTGCGTGTGAAGGAATTGCAATGCCGATCATCCAGATAGACGACGTGACGAAGGTGTTCCCCGCGCGCGCGACCGGCGCGGAGCCCCTCACAGCCCTCGACAACGTGAGCATCGAGGTCGAGAAGGGTGACATCTTCGGGATCATCGGCTACTCGGGTGCCGGCAAGAGCACGCTCGTGCGGCTCATCAACGCCCTCGAAAAGCCCACCTCGGGCACGGTGCGCGTCAACGGTGTCGAGGTGAGCGGCCTGCGGGAACGCGAACTGCGCGACGTGCGTCTGGAGATCGGCATGATCTTTCAGCAGTTCAACCTCTTCTCCTCACGAACGGTGTGGGGCAACATCGAGTACCCGCTCCGCGTCGCGGGCGTTCCGAAGCACGAGCATCAGGCGCGCATTTCGGAGTTGCTGCACTTCGTCGGCCTGGTCGACCAGGCGCACGCCTACCCCGACCAGCTCTCCGGCGGTCAGAAACAGCGCGTCGGCATCGCGCGTGCCCTCGCCACCTCGCCGTCCATTCTGCTGGCGGATGAAGCGACCAGCGCACTCGACCCGGAGACGACGCGAGACGTGCTCGCGCTCCTGAAGCGCGTCAACGAGGAGTTCGGGGTGACCATCGTCGTGATCACCCACGAGATGGAAGTCATCAAGTCGATCGCGAACAAGGTGGCGGTGATGGAGAACGGGCGCATCGTCGAGCGCGGAAACGTCTTCGACATCTTCTCCGCGCCGGTCGCCACGGCGACTCAGCGGTTTGTGTCGACCATCGTCACTGCGGTGCCGGAGGGTGACGACCTCGCGGTGCTGCGGTCGCGGCATCCGGGGCGCATCGTCACGTTCTCGTTCGCCGACGGAAGCACGTCGCAGTCCGGCGTCTTTCTCACCCTGGGGGCGGCGAAGGTCGGCTTCGAGCTGATCTACGGGGGCATCAACCAGGTGCAGGCGCGCACCTTCGGGCACCTCACGCTCGCCCTCACCGGCGACGACGCCGTGATCGACGAGGCGCTCGACCGAATACGACCCGTCGCGACCGTGACGGAGGTGGCGTAACCATGGATCGACTCATCGAACTTTTGCCCAAGCTCTGGGTCTCCGTCGGGGAGACGTTCTACATCGTCGGCCTCGCGATGCTCGTCGGCGGACTGCTCGGGCTGCTGCTCGGGCTCGGGCTCTACACGACGCGCCGCGGGAGCATCCTCGACAACCGAGTCGTGTTCTCGGTGCTGAACTTCATCGTCAACACCTTCAGGCCGATTCCGTTCATCATCTTCGTCGCCGCGGTGCAGCCTCTCGCGCGCGTCGTGACCGGAAGCGGAATCGGCAACAATGCGCTGATCTTCGCCTTGGCTCTGGCCGCGACCTTCGCCATCAGCCGCATCGTCGAGCAGAACCTGCTCACGGTGCAGCCGGGCGTGATCGAGGCGGCACGATCCGTGGGCGCGAGCCCGCTGCGCATCATCTTCACGGTGCTCATGCCGGAGGCGCTCGGGCCGCTCATTCTCGGCTACACGTTCATTTTTGTCGCCGTCACCGACATGTCGGCCGTCGCGGGCCTCATCGGCGGGGGCGGGCTCGGCAACTTCGCGATCCAGTACGGCTACCGGCTCTTCAACCCCGTCGTCACGTGGGCGGCGGTCATTATCATCATCGTGCTCATCCAGATCGTGCAGATCGTCGGCAACAGGCTCGCGCGCGCGGTGATGCGACGTTGACGTAGCCCGCTTAGGATCGTCGTGCAGGTGGCAGCACCCCGGACGCGACCGGAAGTGCCGTGCACCATTGTCGGCAGGTCAGGAAGCAGGTGTGCATGACCGGGAGCGAGACGCCGCGAGCGAGCGTCCCGGGCGATGCCTCCGGTGCCCGTGACACCTCAGTCCCGGGCGCCGCCGTGCGGTCCGAACCCGCCGCCGTGCGGTCCGACGCCGCCGTTATGCGGTCCACCGCCGCCGCCGCGATCCGGGTCAGCGGGGCGTCCAAGGTTTACGGAACTGGCCCCGACCGCCACGTCGCCCTCGACGGCGTCGACCTCTCGATCGAGCGCGGACGGTTCGTGAGCATCATCGGTCCGTCGGGGTGCGGCAAGTCCACGCTGCTGCGGCTGATCGCAGGCCTCGAAGAAGCGGATGCCGGAGAGGTGAACGTGTTCGGGGTGACACCGGAACGAGCGACCGCCGCCAAGATGATCGGCTTCGTCCCCCAGACGCCCGCGCTGCGACCGTGGCTGAGCGTGCTCGACAACGTGCGGCTGCCGGCGAGGATCAACTCCGCGGCCGACCGGGGGCGCAGCCTGCCGGACA
>JAODAY010000092.1 GCA_025463665.1 Microbacteriaceae bacterium | reverse complement strand
GCGCGGATGCTCACTCGTTCGGTGGACCGCACGGCGGCCGCGGAGCCGCGCGCGCGAGCGAGGATCCACACGGTGATGCCGGACATGACGACGGTCGCCGCGATGTACGTCGCGAACAGCCCGGAGGTGTCGGGTATCTCGTTCTGTCCGCCGAACAACCCGATGAGCGAGGGACCGATCGCCTGTCCGATCGAACCGGCGAAGGTGTAGATGCCGAACGCCGAGTCGAGGCGTGATCCGCCGAGCTGGGCGACGCGGCTCTGCTCGCCGAGCACGCTCATGAGGTGGCCGAGGCCGAGCACGACGTTCCACAGCAGAAGCATCACGAGCGAGGGGGAGTACAACAGCAGCCCGAAGCCCGCAGCGATCATGAGCGCGGCCCCGAGCGCCATGAGCCGGTTCTCGCCGCCGGAGTCGGCGATGCGCCCGACGAACATCGCGACGACGAGCGGAACGACCGCGAAGCTCGCTGCAATCAGACCGAGGTAGGCCGCGTCAATGCCGAGTTCGAGCGCCCGGTAGGCCGCGGTGGGCCGGATGATGTACGCCGCGAGCTGGAGGAACAACGCGTGAAGGAGAATCGCCCAGGGGAGGCCCCTCACCGGGCGATCGCTGACACGACTACGCCCGGCTCGCGGCGGCCGCCGCTTCGCGCGCCCTCACGTGCTCGCGGTGGTAGCGCACGGCGAGCGGCACCACGATGACCACGAGGAGCAGCGCATAGACGACGATCGTGAACGGGGTGCTGATGAGCTTGGTGGGGTCGCCGGCGCTGATGTCGAGCGTGCGGCGGAACTGCAGCTCGGCGAGCGGCCCGAGGATTGCGCCGACGATGAGCGGCGCGACGGGGAAGCCGAAGCGGCGCAGCAGGTAGCCGACGACACCGAAGAACAACATGAGCCCGACGTCGAAGACGGAGCCGTTCACCGCGTAGGCGCCGAGCAGCGCGAAGGTCGCGATGCTCGCGTAGAGGTAGGGCTTGGGAATCGTGAGGATCTTCACCCACAGCCCCACGAGGGGGAGGTTGAGGATCAACAGGATCAGGTTGCCGAGGAACAGGCTCGCGATGAGGCCCCAGACGAGGTCGGGCTGGGTGTCGAGCAGCTGCGGGCCGGGCTGGATGCCGTACTGCTGGAACGCGACGAGAATCACGGCCGCGGTGGCGGAGGTGGGGATGCCGAGGGTGAGCAGCGGCACCATCGACCCGGCGGCGTTGGCGTTGTTGGCCGCCTCCGGCCCCGCGACGCCCTCGATGGCACCCTTACCGAACTCCTCGGGTCGCTTAGAGATCTTGCGTTCGAGGGAGTACGACAGGAACGTCGGAATCTCCGACCCGCCGGCGGGGATGACACCGAGGGGGAAACCGATCGCGGTGCCGCGGAGCCATGGCCGCCACGAACGGCGCCAGTCCTCACGCGACATCCACTTCTGGTGCTTGATGGACATGACCTCGAAGCTCGAGCTCTTCTGGTGGGTCGTGACGTAGAGCACCTCGCCGATGGCGAAGAGGGCGACGATGAGCACCACGGTGTCGATGCCGTCGAGCAGTCGCACCTGGTCGAACGTCAGTCGCGACTGTCCGCTCTGGAAGTCGATGCCGACGAGGCCGATGACGAGGCCGATGACGAGGCTCACGATGCCGCGCAGTGGCGAACTGCCGACGAGCGAGCTGACGGTGAGGAATGCGACGACCATGAGGGCGAGGTAGTCCTGCGGGCCGAGGGTGATGGCGACGTCGACGATTGCGGGGGCGAAGAACGCCACGAGAGCCGTCGCGATCGTTCCGGCGACGAAGGAACCGATCGCGGCGGAGGCGAGCGCCGCCGCCCCGCGTCCGCCGCGGGCCATCTTGTTTCCGTCGATCGCCGTGATGATAGAGCCCGACTCGCCGGGCGTCTTCATGAGGATCGACGTCGTCGAACCGCCGTACATTGCGCCGAAGTAGATGACGGCGAAGAGGATGAAGGCGCTCGCCGGCTCCAGGCCGTAGGTGAGCGGCAGCAGGAGGGCGATGGTGAGAGCCGGCCCGATTCCCGGCAGTACCCCGATGAGCGTGCCGACAACGGCGCCGAGGAGCGCGAAGAGGAGGTTCTGGAACGTGAACGCGACGGCGAACCCGAGCAGCAGGCCTTGAATGCCTTCCATCAGAGGATCCCCTCGAAGACGCCCGCCGGCAGGTCGATGCGCAGCACGAGCGTGAACAGGAAGTAGACGGCCGCCGCGAGCAGGAGGGCGATGATGCCCGAGCGCGCGTGGTGCCTTGCGCCGATCGCGAAGGCGATGAGCCAGAAGGTGATCGCGGCGGTCAGGATGTAGCCGATGGGTTCCAGCGCCACGATGAAGAAGATGACGGCGCCTATGGCGAGCGCGCCCTGCCGCCATCGGAAGACGGCGATGTCCACGTCGCCTTCCGCGTCCTCCGGCTCACCGTGCTTTCGGCGCAGCACCTGGATGCAGAGGAGGACGGAGACGACGCACAGTACGGTCCCGACGATGACGGGGAACAACCCGGCACCGATGCCCGACGCGGAGGTGGACTGCGGCTGGCCGAGGCCGTCGAGAATCACCACCACGCCGAGTGCGAGAAGCACGAGCGCCATCGCGAGCTCGCCCCAGGAGAGGCGGGGCCGCTCGGCGGGGGAGGCCGCCTCGCCGGTCGCGTACTGTACGTCGCTGCTCATCTACTTGCTTAGGCCGAGGTCTTGCAGAACGCCGGAGACCCGCTCGTTCTCCTCATCGAGCCAGTCTCCGAACTCGTCGCCGGTGAGGAACAGGTCGATCCACGAGTTCTGCTCCATGGTCGTCGCCCACTCCTCGGACTCGGACATCGTCGTGAGCGCGGAGATATAAGCCGTGGTCTCCTCCTCGGTGATGCCGGGAGGGGCCATGATCGAGCGCCAGTTGAAGAACTCCATGTCGGGGTGACCCGCGTCTGCGATGGTCGGAACGTCAATGTCGGCCACGGCCTCGGAGGACGAGGTGACGAGCCCGGTCAGCTGGCCGGCCTTCACCTGTTCGATGAACTCGCCGACACCGGCGACCCCGGCGTCGACCTGCTTGCCGAGCAGTGCGGTCGTGGCCTCACCGCCACCCGAGAATGGAACGTAGTTGATCTCTGACGGCTTTACGCCGTACTCCTGCGCGAGCAGGCCGATGAAGATCTGGTCGGCGCTGCCGGCGGAGCCGCCCGCGATCGCGACGGACTTGGGGTCTTTCTTGATGGCCGCGAAGAGAGCGTCCAGGTCGTCGTAGGGCGAGCCCTCCGGCACCACAATCATCTCGTTGTCGCCGATGAGGCGCGCGATGGGCGTGAGGTCGTCGAGAGTCACCTCGGTCGCGTTGGTGAGGACGCCGCTCATCATCGCGAGTCCGGAGGCGATGAGGGTATCTTTCTTGCCCTCCTGCGGCGCGAACTGCGCGAGCGCGACGGTGCCTGAGGCGCCGGGCACGTTGGTGACCGTTGCGCTGTCGACGAGGTCACCCGCCTCGAGTGCGGATTGCACGGCGCGGGCGGTCTGGTCCCATCCGGAGCCGGGGGCTGCCGGGGCGATGATCTCGACGCGGCCGAGCGCGACGACCTCTGCCGCTTTCGATTCCTCCGGGGCAGAAGCGCCTGGGCTCTCGCTACAGGCGGTCAGGGTCAGGGCGACTGCGGCGGCTGCCGCAGAGAGCTTCCACATTGTGTTCACTATGTGTCACATCCTTGTGATTGCGGTGATCGTGCGCGGGCCGAGCTGCCCGTCCACGGTTGTTGACGCGATGTCAGCAAAAGAATACACGTATACATGTATCCAGCTAGTGCAATACTCGTGTCGTGCCTCCGTCGTCGTCCGCCTCCCGCAACGCGCCATCGCCGGCCTATCTTCGACTTCGCGAGCTCATCATCGCCGGCTCGCTCGAGCCGAGCAGCTACCTCTCCGAACCTGAACTCGCGGAGCATCTCGGTGTGAGCCGAACCCCGGTGCGCGAAGCGCTCACCACCCTCATCGCCGAGGGCCTCGCGATCAAGCTCCCGTCGAATCGCACGATAGTCGCGCCGGTGTCGATCGACGAGGTGCGCCACGTCTACGACATCCGCTCGCGGCTCGAGGGTCTCATCGCCCGGGATGCCACCCTCAGGAACACGGCGGCCGACGAGTCCGTGCTCGAACGGCAGATCATGCTCATGGGGCGGCTCAGCGACGACTACGGCGAAGTGATCAGAATCGGTGCCGAGTTTCACGAGCACCTCGTCACGATGTCGGGCAACGTCATGTGCGCGAATCTGCTGCACGTGCTGCGGGGCCACGTCGACCGCTACCGGGTGTTCACCACGCGGGAGCCGGGGCGTGCGGCGCAGGCAGTTGACGAACACCGCGCCGTCTTCGAGGCGGTCGTCTCCGGCGACGCCGACCGTGCGGAGGCGGTGATGCGCGACCATATCGACCATGCGGCGGGCACGGCGATCGAGTGGGCGACCAATCACCACGCCGCGCCGCCCGCCGACTAGCTTTTCAGCTTGCGCAGCGCCCCACCCTTGTGGGCCGCCTTGGCGTCGGTTTTCTCCGACTGCACGATGAAGGCCGGGTCGCCGGATGACGCGGTGAAATGCTGCCCGGCGAACTCGAAGTCGCTCGTGCGTTTCTCCGTCACGGAGCCCCGCGTGCGTCCTTGCGAGGTGTTCCAGCTGACGCGGTCTCCGACACTGATCTCCGGCATGGCTATTTGTTCTCCGATATCTCTTCGAGGAGCTGGCCGACCTTGCGGCTGGGCAATACCGCGGCGAGATCGGACTGGCTGATGATGCCCACGAGTGTGCCGCCGTCGATCACGGGAAGTCGGCGCACCTGATGGCTCATCATCGTGCTCGCCGCCTCCTCGATGTCGTCGTCGGCACCGATCGTCACGGGCTTGCCTTGTGCCAGGTCACCCGCGGTCACGACGCTGGGATCGCCGCCGGCCGCGACGCACTTCACGGTGATGTCACGGTCGGTGAGCATGCCGATGAGCCGGTCGTCGTCGCCGCAGATCGGCAGGGCACCCACATCGAGGTCGCGCATGCGCTGCGCGGCGTGCTGCAGGGTGTCCGAGTCCTTGATGCACTCCGGGTGCAGTGTCATCACGTCTCTGGCTCTCGCCATGCGCCTCTCCTCGGCTCTGGGTGGGTGTCATCGAAGTTACGCCCGCACTCGTCACCGCCGTGGGTGCTTGACAACCAGCTGCGCGGCTTCCACGAGGCGTGCTCGCGCCGCGGCATCCGTCGTCAGTGCGATCGCCTTGTCGTAAGCGGTGCCTGCTGCGTCGGTGCGACCCAGGGTGGCCAGGAGGTGGGCGCGGGTAGCCCACGCCGGTTGGAACCGTTCCGCACCCTCGATGTCGTCGAGCGCTGCGAGGCCCGCCGCGGCGCCGTCGGTGTCGGCGATCGTCGCCGCGAGCGACACCCGCGCGCCGAGCGTCGGGGCGACCCGCACGAGCCCCTCCGAGAGGGCGCGCAGCGCTGCACGGTCGGTGCGGCCGGTCGTCGCGCGCGCGCAGTGCACCGACTGGATCGCCGCCTCGAGCTGGAATCGGCCGACGTCACCGAGCGCGTGGGCGCGCCGGAGGTAGGCCTCGCCCTGGGCGATGAGGGCCGGATCCCAGCGCGCCGTGTCTTGCTCGCCGAGCGCAACGAGCCGCCCGTCCGGCGTCGTGCGCGCGCCGGAGCGCGCCATCGAGAAGCTGATGAGTGCGGCGAGGCCCAGCGCCTCAGGCTCTTCGTCGAGAAGGTCGACGAGGGTTGCGGCGAGGTAGAGCGCCTCCGCGGCGAGGGACTCGCGCACCGTCGCGCCCGAGACGCCGCGCCAGTCGATCGCGAACGCGCCGTAGACGGCCTCGAGCACGGCAGGCAGACGGCCCGGCATGTCGGTGCGGGTCGGCACGGTGAAGGGTATTCCCGCATCGCGGATGCGCCGCTTCGCCCGAACGAGCCGTTGCGCCATCGCCGGGGCAGGCACGGCGAACGCCTCGGCGATCTGCTGGGCCTCGAAACCCAGCACCGTCTGCAGCATGAGGGCCGTGCGTATTCCGGCGTCGATTGCCGGGTGCGCGCAGACGAAGAGCAGCTCGAGCCGCTTGTCGGGGATCTCCTCCGGATCGAGGTCGTAGAGCACACCGGAGCGCGCCGCCCGCTCGAGCGGCACAGCTGTGCGGTGGGCGGACGACTTGACGGTGTCGCGCTGCCGGTTGCGCGCGACGGTGAGCAGCCAGCCCTCGGGGTTGTCGGGAATGCCGGAGCCGGGCCAGGAAACGAGCGCCCGCTCGAAGGCGTCGGCGAGGGCGTCTTCGGCGGCCGCAATGTCGCCGGTCGAGGCAGCCAGCACCGCGAGCAGCCGGCCGCGCGAGGCACGGGCGATCGAGGCCGCCCGCGCCGCCGCACTCAGGCGTTCCACGGGCGGCCCGCGCTCAGCTTCTCCACTGGCCGTCGACGAAACGGATCGCCGACGGCCGGATCTCGATGGTGCCGTACTGCGCGCCTCGGCACTTCTCGGCCCACGCTATGGCAGCGTCGAGGTCGGGCACCTCGATGACGAACGCCCCGGCGAGATTCTCATTGTTGACAGCGAACGGGCCGTCCTGCACACGCAGCCTGACGACACGC
>JAODAY010000070.1 GCA_025463665.1 Microbacteriaceae bacterium | reverse complement strand
ACCCTGCTCGGCGGCAGGTTCACGCACCGCAGCGAGCGCCAGCCCGGCGCAGAACTGGTCCGATGACGCAGCCTGCCGCGTTCCCACTGCCCGTGCGACCCGGGCTCGAGCTCGTGCCGACCACGCCCGCGATGGCGGCGCCGTACTTCGCCATGGTGGAGCGCAACCTGCCACGCCTCGCGCGCTGGGAGCCGTGGGCGAACGAACCGCAGACACTCTCCGGAGTGCGGGTGTACCTCGCCTGGCAGGCGCAGGGGCTCACCTCGGGAACGCTCGTGCCGCTCGTGATCATGCTCAACGGTGAGGTGGTCGGCAGTTGTTCAGCGCGAATCGACCCTGCCGACCAGGTCGCCGAAATCGGTTACTGGATCGACGAGGCGCACGAGGGCGCGGGCATCGCGGCGGCGAGCGTCGGCGTGCTCGTCGACCATCTCTTCACTCGCGGCGACATAGGCCGGGTGCAAGCGAGAACGGCCGCAACCAACACGCGCAGCCGTGCGCTGCTCGAGCGGATCGGGTTCGACTTCGAGGGTGTGCTGCGCAGTTCCCAGCGTCTCGCCGGGCGCCGGGTCGACATGGCGATGTACGCCCGGGTCGCCCCCGACGCCGACTGAGACGCTCGGGCTACTTGCTCGCGAGGTGCGCGAACAGGAACCAGCGATCCTTTTCGAGTCCGCGCGCGATCTCGATCGCGACGTCCTGGCTCACCGGGTCGAGCTCGGCGAGCTCTTCGACGGCGGTGCGAACGGTCGCAAGGGTCGCATCGATCGAGGCGATCACCTGGGCGATCGTGGCATCCGACTGCTGAAAACCGGCGGTGAGGGCGGGGGTCGAGGTGCGGCTTCCGACGGTCTGCACGCGAGCGTCGATCGGCAGGCCGAGGGCGACGACGCGCTCGGCTGCGGTGTCGGCGTAGTCGTGCGCGTGATCGACAATCACGTCGAGCAGCTCGTGCACTGCCTGGAAGTTCGCGCCGCGCACGTGCCAGTGCGCCTGCTTGCCGTCGACACCGAGGGCGGTGAGATCGACGACTACCGGGCCGAGGAACTGGGCGACACCGGCGACGATGTCTGCATCAATGGAACTCTGGGGTACTGCGCGTACTTCGGTCATGGTGGTGCTCCCTTATGTCTGGCGTCTGTGTCTGGCGTCTGTGTCTGCGAAAAATCGAGGCCAGCGCTCGCGTTCGGGCTGACTTGTGGTTCAACGGTACTCAGCCACCGGCATTCCGCAAGCAAGCTGAGGCAACGCTAAACAAGGGCAGGCTAACTGTTTCGTGCCGGCATCGGGCGCTGTTTCGGTGGCTAACCCCACCCCAATCGGTGTGGCAGCCGCATACCGCGCGCGGCACCGCGCCGCTTGGCTTGGGTCATGCTTCGAACAGCCTGTCTGGCCCTGATGGCCGCGCCCATGCTCGGCCTCGCCCTCACCGGCTGCCAGCCGGGGGTGGCCCCCGTCTCCACTGTGGGCGAGGTCGACTTTTCCCGGCCGCTCGCGATTCCGCCCCTCGCCACGTCGACGACGGATGCCGCGGGCCGCCGTGTTTTCGAGCTCGAGGCCCGGCCTGGTGAGAGCGACTTCGGCGGCGCCGGCTCGACGTCGACGTGGGGCTGCAACGGGCCCTACCTGGGCCCGACCATCATCGCGCGCGAGGGGCAGGCGGTTCGCGTGACCCTGCACAACGATCTCGACGAGCCGGCGACGGTGCACTGGCAACTACTCGAGGCGCCGGTCGCCACTCCGGGCATTCAGCTCTCGCCGGGAGAACGCGCCGAGGTGCTCGTGTCGATGAGCCCGGGCGACACCGCGGTGCTGCGTTCCACCCCACCCGACCTCGGAGTCGCCGACGTGCTCGCCTCATCGACATCGAGGAGCGACTCGTTCGATGTGCTCGAGCTCCGTGCGGCCGACTCACTCCGTGTGGCCGACTCGCTCCGTGCGGTCGGGGAGGCGCCCGAGGCGCTGGTGCCACTCGACCTGCCCAGCGAATCGGCGGTGACGGAGGAATGCCGGTTCGTGCTCGATCGAACACAGATCAACCAGCGGGAGATGGATGTGTCGCGCATCGACGAGGTCGTGAAGATCGGCGCAACGGAGGTGTGGAACGTGCGCAACAACATGGCACTGCCACACAACGTCCACGTGCACGACGTGCAATTCGCGCTGCTCTCGGCCGGCGGTTCGCCCCCGCCGTCCGAACTGGGGGGCTGGAAGGACACCGTGTATCTGCGACCCAACACCGGTTACCGCCTCATCATGCTATTCGCCGACTACGCGGACGCTGATACCCCGTACATGTACCACTGCCACCTGCTCGCCCACGAGGACCACGGGATGATGGGCCAATCCGTGGTGGTAGAACCGGGACAGCAAGCGGGCACAATTGACACAGGAGAAGCCCATGACGAGCACTGACGCGACCAGCACTGACGCGACCAGCACTGGCGCGACCAGCACTGACGCGACGAACACTGAGGGCACGACCACCGACGCGACGACGCGCGGCGTCTACGGCGGGCTGTGGCGGATGGTTGCGCGGGAGCTCGGCTATCTTCTCCTCACCCTGCCCATCGCAATCGCCGCGCTCGCGACGACGAGCGCGCTCTTCTCGGCCGGCCTCGGCATGATCGCCATCATCGTCGGCTTCTTCGTGATCCTTCTCGCGCTGATCGTCGCGCGCGGGTTCGGCACTCTCGAGCTCGTGCGGCTCGAGGCGGCGGGGCGGCCGCCGATCCGTCGCCCAAACTGGCCCGGCCGCGAGGGTCTCGGCCTTTGGCGGTCGATGATCGCGGTGGTCGCGAGCGGTCACTATTGGCTCTACCTGCTGTTCTCGATGGTCGTGAGCATCGTCCTGTCGACGCTCACCTGGAGCATCACCATCTTCTGGGTGTCGATGGTGCTCGGCGGGCTCACCTATTGGTTCTGGCAAATC
>JAODAY010000042.1 GCA_025463665.1 Microbacteriaceae bacterium | reverse complement strand
GAGCGCCATGTTCATGAGCGCGAGCTCGAGGCGTGCGCCGATGCCGCGCAGAAAATAGAACCGGCTGCCGCTGACCTTGGCTCCGCGGGTGATGTCGATCGCGCCGAGCAGCTCACCGAGGTCGGCGTGGTCGCGCGGCTCGAAGTCGAAGCTCGCCTTCTCCCCCACCTCGCGCAGTGTCGTGAAGTTGTCCTCACCGCCGGAGGGCACGCCCTCGATGATGGGGTTGGCAATCGAGCCGACGATCGCGACGAAGTCGGTCTCGGCCCGAGCCGAGACCTGCTGGGCCGCCTTCACGCGAGCCGAAAGTTCTTGCGCCTGCGCGACGAGAGCACGCTTGTCCTCTTTCGGTGCGGCGGCGACGGTCTTGCCGAAGAGGTTCTGCTCGGCGCGAAGCGTCTCGAACTCCCCGATCGTCACGCGACGGTGGGTGTCCGCGGCGATGGCGTCGTCGACGAGGGCGACGGATGCACCGCGGGCCTCCTGTGAACGTCGAAGGGCATCGGGGTTTTCGCGCAGAATCTGGGGGTCAATCACCTGCCCATCCTAGTTTGAGCCGCATCGCCCGGCGCAGCAGGACCTTACCGTAGCGTTGCAGCCGTGACAGACGATCAGATTGCGCCGCTCAGGCTGGCCGCGATCGTGTACAACCCCATCAAGGTGGATCTGCCGCTTCTGATGAAGGCCGCGGCGACCTCCGCCGAGGCATCCGGCTGGGCGCCTGCACTGTGGTTCTCCACCACGCGCGAGGACTCGGGCATCGCAGCAACGGCCGCAGCCGTGGCGGCCGGTGCGCAGCTCGTCATCGCGGCGGGCGGTGACGGCACCGTACGGGCGGTTGCCGAGGGCCTGCGCGGCACCGGCGTCACGATGGGCCTGCTGCCCGCCGGCACCGGCAACCTGCTCGCCCGCAACCTCGACATCACATTCGGGAGCCTTGCCCACACCCTCGACATCGCGTTCAACGGGGTCGACCGCCGAATTGACGTGGGCCTCGCGGCGATCATGCGCGAGAACGGCGACAGGGAGGAGCACGTGTTTCTCGTGATGGCGGGTCTCGGACTCGACGCGAAGATGATCGCCAACACGAGTTCGAAGCTCAAGAAGGCCGTCGGCTGGCTCGCGTACGTCGACGCTGGCATTCGGTCGCTGCCTGACATCAAACCGGTCAAGGTGAAGTACAGCATCGATCGCACCGTGTCGCGCACCACGAACGTGCACACGATCATGATCGGCAATTGCGGCAAACTGCCCGGCGGAATACTGCTCATCCCCGACGCGATGCCCGACGACGGGCTGCTCGACTTCGTGGCGCTGCAGCCGAAGGGGCCCTTCGGCTGGATCAACGTGTGGAACACGGTGGCGTGGGAGAACGGCGTTCTGCGCAAGAGCGCGCTCGGCCGGCGCATCATCGACCTCACCCGCGACGTCAAAGACGTGGTCTACCGGCAGGGCAGGGATCTGCGGATCACGGTCGAGACCCCGCAGCAGTTTCAGCTCGACGGCGACGAGTTCGGCGCGGCGAAGTCGGTGCACGCCTACGTCGATGCGAATGCGCTCACCGTGCGGGTGCCCGCGGGCTCGTTCTGAGGCGGGGTCAGCCGATCAGGCCGGTGAGCCACTCGCGCGCGGCGAGGAAGCTCGCGTCTTCATAGCGACCGGTCACCGCGATCTCGGCCTTGTCGGCCCGCGGGTAGCTGCCGAGAAAGATCACGTTGGGGCTGAACCGCTTGAGCCCGAGCAGCGCGTCGGCGACGCGCTCGTCGAGGATGTGTCCGTCGAGGTCGATGTTGAAGCGGTAGCGCCCCAGGGCGTCCCCGATCGGCCGCGACTCGATGAGGCTCATGTTGACGCCGCGGGTGGCGAACTGCTCGAGCATCTCGAGCAGGCGGCCGGCCCGGTCGTCGGGCAGCTCCGCGATGATGCTCGTCTTGTCGGAACCGGTGCGCTCGGGCACGGCGACGGTGCGGCTCACGAGCACGAACCGCGTGACCGCGTTCGGGTTGTCGCCGATGTCGTGCGCGAGCACGTCGAGGTTGTAGTGCTCGGTGATGTTCGGCGGTGCGACGGCCGCGTCGGCGAGATTGCTCGAGAACAGGGATGCCGCCGCGGCGACATTCGACGTAGACGGCAGGTGCCCGTGGCTCGTGAGGTGCTTGTCGAGCCACAGGTGGGTCTGCGCGTACGCGACGGGGTGGGCGTTCACGACCCGCACGTCGGCGAGGGTCGTGCCCGGGCGCGCGACGAGGGTGAAGTTCACCGGCACGAGATACTCACCGATGATGCGCAGCCCGGGAATTACGGCGAGCGCGTCCTGCGTGGCACTCACCCCGCCCTCGATGGAGTTCTCAATCGCGATCATCGCCGCGGTGCTGCGACCCTCGATCACGTCGTCGAGCGCCTCGCCGACGTTGCTGACCGAACGCCACGTCTTGCCCTTCGCCGCCTCGACCTGGGCGAGGGCGGCCTCGGTGAACGTTCCGGCCGGACCGAGGTAGCTGTAGGTCTCGTTCGGCGCGTGCTCGGGGACTGACATGGCTTCGAGTTTATGGGCTATCCCGGCCCGGACTTTCCTGCCGCCGCGCACCGCGTGCGCGTAACCTTCTGCCAAGAGAAGGGATCACACCATGACCGAACTCGCCGCTCCCATCCAGAGGATGATCGAAGCAACCAATCGCGGCGACAGCCCCGGGTTTCTCGCCACCTTCGCCGACAACGTCTACCTCAAGGTCTGGAGCCGCGAGTTTCACGGCCTCCTCGGTGTGGCCAGGTGGAACCAGAGCGACCTCATCGGCAAGGACGCCCGCCTCGAAGTGCTCAGCCATCGCGACGAGGGCACCGACCAGGTCGTCACGCTCAAGGTGACACGCAGCAGCATCAACGGCATCAGGAACGTCGTGTTCACCGTCGCGGGCGACAAGATATCCCGCGTGATCATCGACTCGTAGCCTCCCCTCTCCGCTTGGGGTGTGGGGACGGATGCCGCGGCGCGGCGCCTGGCGCAACGGGTGGCCGAGGCATCCGGATGCTGAAAGACTGACGCCATGACAAATCGTGCCGGCCAGCCCGCCCAGGAATCCGACCTCATCAACGTAGAAGAACTCGTCGCCGCGTACTTCGAGCTCGAGCCCGACGTCAGTAATCCCGATCAAAAGGTGGTGTTCGGCACGAGCGGCCACCGCGGTTCGAGCCTCGACGCCGCGTTCAACGAGACCCACATCGCCGCCATCACCCAGGCGATCGTGGAGTACCGCACCGGCCAGGGCATCACCGGCCCGCTCTTCATCGGCAGCGACACGCACGGGCTGAGCCGCCCCGCGCAGACCACCGCACTCGAGGTGCTCGTCGGCAACAACGTGCGCGTACTCGTCGACGAGTTCGACGACTTCGTGCCCACGCCCGCGCTGAGCCACGCGATCCTGGCCTACAACCGCGCAGGCCACGACGACGAGGCAGACGGCATCGTGATCACGCCGAGCCACAACCCGCCGCGCGACGGCGGCTTCAAGTACAACCCGCCGCACGGCGGACCGGCAGACAGCGACGCGACCAGCTGGATCGCGAACCGCGCCAACGAACTCATTGCCGCGGGCAGCACCGAGGTCAGGCGCGCGGAGCCGAGCGCCGTGGAGACCTACGACTTTCGCGAGCACTACGTCGCCGACCTCGCCAACATCATCGACATCGACGCCATTCGGGAATCGGGCATCCGCATCGGGGCCGACCCGCTGGGTGGCGCGAGCGTCAACTACTGGAAGCTGATCGCCGAGAAGTTCGACCTGCCGCTGACCGTCGTGAACCCCGACGTCGACCCGCGCTGGGGCTTCATGACCCTCGACTGGGACGAGAAGTTCCGCATGGACCCGTCGTCGCCGTCGGCCATGGCCTCGGTGCTCGCCCATAAGGACGACAACGACATCCTCACCGGCAACGACGCCGACGCCGACCGTCACGGCATCGTGACCCCCGACGCGGGGCTCATGAACCCGAACCACTACCTCGCGGTCGCGATCCAGTACCTCTACACGCACCGCCCCGAGTGGCGAGCGGATGCCGCGATCGGCAAGACCCTCGTCTCGAGCACGATGATCGACCGGGTCGCCGAGTCGCTCGGCCGCCGCCTGTGGGAGGTTCCGGTGGGCTTCAAATGGTTCGTGCCCGGGCTCATCGACGGATCCGTGGCCTTCGGCGGCGAGGAGAGCGCCGGCGCGAGCTTCCTGCGAAAGGACGGCACCGTGTGGACGACCGATAAGGACGGCATCCTGCTCGCCCTGCTGGCGAGCGAGATCCGCGCCGTCACCGGCAAGACGCCCTCGCAGCTCTACGCCGAACTGGTCGCCGAGTTCGGCGACCCCGTCTACCAGCGGGTCGATGCGGTCGCGACGAAGACGCAGAAGGCGGCGCTTGGCAAGCTCAACGGCTCCGCGATCAGCGCGGAATCGCTCGCGGGCGAGCAGATCACCGACCGGCTCTCGGAGGCGCCCGGCAACGGAGCGGCCGTCGGCGGCGTCAAGGTCGTGACGGCCAACGCCTGGTTCGCCGCGCGCCCGAGCGGCACAGAAGACGTCTACAAGATCTACGCGGAGTCGTTCCTCGGCGACGAGCACCTCAAGCAGGTGCAGGCCGAGGCGAAGGTCATCGTCGACACGGCCCTCGCGGGCTAGCCCGACGGGCGGCGCGGTCGGTTGTGCGCCGCGCTGTCGGATGCGCGTTCCGCTGTCGGGCGCGCGCCGCGCTGTCGCACGCGGCACCGCTTTTCGGATGCGCGCACGGCGGTCGGTTAACCGACCGCGCTGCGCCGATTGGACAGCCGTGCGTCCGACTCGACAGTGGCTGGCCGGTTCGGCAGCGGCGCCTGACAGCCGGACGGCGGCGCTGCTACCCGGCGTAGTCGGCGGCGGGGGCGAGCCCGAAGAACTCCTCGAGCGTCGCGGTCGCCGTCTCGTGCATGCGCGCTGCGAGTTCGGCGCCGACGAAGCGATAGTGCCACGGCTCGAACTCGTAGCCGGTGATCGCCGTCGCGCCCTCGGGAAAGCGCAGCACGAAACCGTATGACCACGCGTTGGCGGCGAGCCACTCCCCTTGAGGCGTCGACGCGAAGCACTGGTCGAGGGTGCACGCCGCGGGCAGCGCGCTGACATCGATCGCGAGGCCGGTCTGGTGCTCGCTGTACCCCGGGCGGGCGCTCGTGAGGTCGGCCGCATCCTTGCCGAGCTGGGCGACCCAGCCGTCGTACACCCGCACCTGCGTGTCGTAGCCGCGGTAGGCGCTCTGCGACTGCATCTGCAGCCCGGTCTGCTCGCTGAACGCGGCGAACATGGCGACGACCGCGTCTGACGCGGGTTTGCGCAATTGGGCGGGGTTGGCCTGCGGCACGGGAACGTCGACGATGTCGCCGGCCGCGAAGTCGCGCGGGGCGAGCGGCCGCAGTTTGTTGACGACCACCCATGGGCTCGAGGGGTCGTCGATCGAAAACGCGGCGGGATCGAACGCGGGCGGCGGGGCCTGCACTGGCGCGGGGATCGGCGTCGGGCTCGGCGTCGGGCTCGGCGCGGCCGAAACCGAAGGCGTCACGTACGGGGCCGCCGTTTTATCGGGAGCGACCGACGGGGGGCCCGCGCATCCGGCGAGCAGCAGGAGCAGGGCGAGCGGGGCAAGCAGGACGACGCCCCGGTGAGGGCGGATTCGCGGTGTGCTCCTGCGCAACATCCGCCCAGCATAAGACTTACGGCACCTTCCAGAACCACGCCTCCGCACCCGGGTGATCAACCGTGATCGCCTGGTCGAGGTCGCGCCAGTTGCTGTCGAGGTTGTGCCCGACCATGAGGATCTTCGTCTGTCCGTCAACGACCTCGACCGCCGACACGATCTGGATGTGGTCGGGGCTGTCGTTGCGATTCCAGTCGAACGCCACGATGTCGCCGACCTCCACCTGGTCGCGCTGGTCGATGGTCAGCCGCGTAAACCCCGCCCCCGGGGTGGCCAGCAGATAGTTCTCGAAGCTCGGCACATGGATCCAGCTGCCGTTGTAGTCCTTCGTCGACGTGACATTCCAGCCGTCGGTCTGCGGGATGCCACGTTCGATGAG
>JAODAY010000139.1 GCA_025463665.1 Microbacteriaceae bacterium | reverse complement strand
CGCCCTCAACTATGCAGACGTCGTGCGCCTCTACGAGTCGCTGCATACCGAGGTTCTCGGCGGTATAGCGCTGACGCTCGCCCAGCTCGCCTTCGTGCCGAACTTCGTCATCTGGGTCGCGTCGTGGCTCGTCGGCCCCGGCTTCGCGATCGGCACCGGCTCCGCGGTCGGGCCCTTCACGACGCAGCTCGGCCCCGTGCCCGCGATCCCCGTCTTCGGAGCGCTGCCCGAGGGCGACCTCGCCTACGGCGTCATCGGCATCCTCGTGCCCGTGGTCTCCGGCTTCCTCGTCGCCGCCCTCGCTCGCCGCGGCATCGTGCGCGGCCTCCGCGGCGCTTCGCCTGCGGGCTGGCTCGTCGCCACCGGACTCGGCATGGGCGTCGTCGGCGGAGCGCTGCTCGGCGCCCTCGCTGCCTTCTCCGCCGGCTCGGCCGGGCCGGGCCGACTCGTCGATGTCGGACCGGACCCGCTGTGGGTGGCGCTGTGGGCGGCACTCGAGATCGGCCTCGCCGCGACGCTCGGCCTGTTCGCCGTGCGCCTGTCGGCGGACGACGCCGACCGCCCTGCGTCCACCGGCGGGACGACGCACGAGACCGGCCGCGGGACCGCGAATCCGTCACTCGCCGAGAAGTTGCTCGGCAGGTTCCGCGGCGGTCACGGCTTGGCCGAGCCGGCGCAGGCGCCGGCGGGCGAACCCGCCGAGAGCGAGCAGGCACCCGCCCCACGATAGGCTGGTCGTCGTGCTATCGCTGGTCGTACTCATCTCCGGCGGAGGCTCGAACCTGCGTGCCCTTCTCGAGGCCGCGCACGATGCCGAGTTTCCCGCCCGCGTCGTCGCCGTCGGCGCCGATCGCGACGCTGACGGCTTCGAACACGCCGAGCGTTTCGGCATCCCGACGTTCTCCGTCGCCCTGACCAACTTCGACAGCCGCGAGGCGTGGGGCGAGGCACTGCTCGACCAGATTCAGGCCTGGCAGCCCGACCTCGTGGTGTTGAGCGGCTTCATGAAGCTGCTTCCGCCGAGCGTCGTCGACGCGCTCAGCCCCAATCTCATCAACACCCACCCGGCGTACCTCCCCGAGTTCCCCGGAGCGCACGGCGTGCGTGACGCGATCACCGCGGGCGTCACCCAGTCGGGCGCATCAGTCATCCTCGTCGACAACGGTGTCGACAGCGGCCCGATTATCGCCCAGGAGCGCGTTCCCGTGCTGCCGGGCGACACCGAACACACCCTGCACGATCGGATCAAGATAGTCGAGAGGCACCTGCTCGTTCAGGCCGTTCTCGACATCGCCAACGGACACATCGACCTGAAGGAGCTGTCACTCGCATGAGCGGCCCCACGCACGACCCAGCCCTGTACCGTGACCGCGACATCGTCCCAATCCGACGCGCGCTCGTCTCCGTGAGCGACAAGGCCGGGCTCGTCGTGCTCGCCACGGCTCTCATCGAGTCCGGCGTCGAGATCGTGTCGACCGGTGGTTCCGCGAAGGCCATCGCCGAGGCGGGACTGCCCGTCACCGAGGTCGGCGACGTCACCGGCTACCCCGAGTCGCTCGACGGCCGCGTGCGCACGCTGCATCCCGTGATCCACTCCGGCCTGCTCGCCGACCTCCGCCTCGAGTCGCACGAGAAGGAGCTCGAGAGCCAGGGCATCGCCCCCTTCGAGCTCGTCGTTTCCAACCTCTACCCGTTCGTCGCCACGATCGCCGCCGGTGTGACGGGAGACGCCGCCATCGAGCAGATCGACATCGGCGGCCCCGCGATGGTGCGCGCCTCGGCGAAGAACCATGCCAACGTCGCCATCGTCACGTCGCCCGAGCGCTACCCGGGCCTCATC
Source organism: Microbacteriaceae bacterium (assembly GCA_025463665.1). Classification (GTDB taxonomy): domain Bacteria; phylum Actinomycetota; class Actinomycetes; order Actinomycetales; family Microbacteriaceae; genus Conyzicola. The sequence goes on along the minus strand of JAODAY010000139.1, from coordinate 3,421 downwards.
GAGGCCGTGCGGGCGGGAGGCACGAGCCTCGCGCAGCGTCGCACGCTCGCCGCGGAGGCCTTCGCCCACACGGCGGCGTACGACGCCGCGGTCGCCGCGTGGTTCGCCGAGAACGTCGGCGTGCCCGCCTCGACGCCCGCCGTAGAGCCCGCCGCCGAGGCGTCCGAGGTCGCCGACACTTTCTCGTTCGAGGCGAACCTCAAGCAGGTGCTGCGCTACGGCGAGAACTCGCATCAGGCCGCCGCCCTCTACGTGCGCGACAACGGCACGGGCATCGCACAGGCGGAGCAGCTGCACGGCAAGGAGATGTCGTACAACAACTTCGTCGACGCGGATGCCGCGGTGCGCGCCGCGTGGGACTTCGACGAGCCCGCCGTCGCGATCATCAAGCACGCCAACCCGTGCGGCATCGCCGTCGCCCTGGGTGCCGGCGACCCGATCCGTTCCGCCCACGAGCGCGCGCACGCCTGCGACCCCGTGTCGGCGTTCGGCGGGGTGATCGCGGCCAACCGCACGATCACCCTGGAGGCGGCCGAGTCGATGGTCGGCATCTTCACCGAGGTCATCGTCGCGCCCGACTTCGAGCCGGAAGCGATCGAGCTGCTGTCGAGCAAGAAGAACCTGCGCCTGCTGCGCCTGCCCGCCGACTTCGCGCGCGAGACCACGGAGTTCAAGCAGATCTCCGGGGGACTGCTCGTGCAGTCCGTCGACAACTACGAGGCGTTCAACTCCGACTCCTGGACGCTCGCGACGGGCACCGAGGTCGACGACGCCACTCGCGCCGACCTCGAGTTCGCCTGGCGCGCTGTGCGGTCGGTCAAGTCGAACGCCATCCTGCTCGCCCACGACGGCGCATCGGTCGGGGTTGGCATGGGCCAGGTCAACCGCGTCGACTCGTGCGAGCTCGCGGTGACCCGCGCCGGGGAACGGGCGGCAGGATCCGTCGCCGCGAGCGACGCGTTCTTCCCGTTCGCCGACGGGCTCGAGGTCCTGTTGAAGGCCGGTGTCACGGCCGTCGTGCAGCCGGGCGGCTCGATTCGCGACGTGGAGGTCATCGCCGCGGCATCCGCCGCCGGCGTCACGATGTACTTCACGGGCGAGCGCCACTTCTTCCACTAGGCCTCGCCAGAATAGTTCTTGCCTCCGCCTCGGCAGCGGGTCTATTCTGGAAGGCTGTTCGACGCCGTCGCCGCCGCGACGATCGCCGTGGCATCCGTCGCACCGATCGGGAGGACACCATGTACGAGTCAGAGACCACCGCGCGCCGTTCGGCGGCGATCGGCGCTGCGCTCGTCGGCTTCGCCCGCACCCCTCGGCCGAAGGCCATGGCTTAGCGCCAGGCCACGCCGGACCTCGGCCCGCCTTCTCTGTTCCGCCGGCGCGACGCCGACCACCACCATAGTTTTCGGCTGTCACGGCCACCTCTCGCTGGGATCTTCATGTCTGCACGAACAGCTGAACGCGTCGGCACCTTCGCCGCGATCAAGCGCCTCTACCCGTACGCCCGATCCGCGATGCCGCGCATCTACCTCGGCATGGTCGCGGCACTGCTCGCCGGCATCGTCGCGCTGCTCATCCCGCAGGCCCTGCGCGCGCTCGTCGACGGCCCCCTGAGAGAGGGCGACTCCGCACAAATCTGGCCAGCATTCGGGATCGTGATCGCCTTGGGCATACTCGAGGCCGGGCTCATCGCGCTGCGCCGGTGGTTCGTGCTGACCCCGGGCACCCGCGTCGAGGCGGGCATGCGCAACGCCCTGTACGCGAAGTTGCAAGACCTCCCGGTGAGCTTCCACGACCGCTGGCCGAGCGGGCAGCTGCTCTCGCGTGCGGTGAGCGACCTCAGCCTCATCCGGCGCTGGATCTCCTTTGGCATCGTGCTGCTCGTGGTCAACATGATCACGATCGTCATCGGATTCGTGTTTCTCGTGAACATCTCGTGGATTCTCGGCGTCACCTTCATGGTGTGCTCGATCCCGCTGTGGATCTACGGCTACCTGTTCGAGAACAAGTACTCCCGCGTCGCGCGCCGCAGCCAGGACCAGTCGGGCGACCTCGCGACGACGGTCGAGGAGGCGGTGCACGGCATCCGCGTGCTCAAGGCCTTCGGCCGCGGAAAGCACGCGCTCAAGAACTTCGCCAGCCAGGCCGACAGCCTGCGCGGCACCGAGATCGAGAAGGCGCGCGCCATCGCCGGCATCTGGCTGTGGCTGCTGCTGGTGCCGACCGTGTCATTCGGCCTCTGCCTCCTCGGCGGGGTGTGGCTCGCCGCAGACGGCCAGCTATCCGTCGGCGACCTCGTCGCGTTCTTCGCTACCGCCACCGTCTTGCGGTGGCCGGTCGACTCGATCGGCTTCCTGCTGTCGATGACGTTCGACACGCGTTCCGCAGTGGACCGCTTCTTCGAGGTCATGGACTCGGAGAACCCCATCACCGACCCCGAGAACCCCAGCACCATCGCCGCGCCGCGCGGGCATCTCGTGTTCGACGACGTGCATTTCAGGTATCAGGATGCCGCGGCGGGGCGCCAGGACACCCTCGACGGCATCCGCCTCGAACTCGAGCCCGGTGAGACGATGGCCATCGTCGGCATCACCGGTTCCGGCAAGTCCACACTGACCGCGCTGACGACGCGTCTCTACGACGTGACCGGCGGTGCCATCCTGCTCGACGGTGTCGACGTGCGCGACCTCACCCGCACCGAGTTGCGCACCCACATTGCGATGGCGTTCGAAGACGCGACGCTGTTCTCGGCGAGCGTGCGCGACAACGTGCTGCTCGGCCGCCCGGAGTCGACGGAGGAGGACCTCGAGGAGGCGCTGCAGATCGCCCAGGCGAGATTCGTCTACGACCTCCCGGAGGGACTGGACACGAAGGTGGGCGAGGAGGGCATGAGCCTCTCCGGCGGCCAGCGCCAGCGACTCGCGCTCGCCCGCGCGGTCGCCGCCCGGCCCTCGGTGCTCGTGCTCGACGACCCGCTGTCGGCGCTCGACGTCGACACCGAGGCGCTGGTGGAGGAGGCGCTGCGGCGCGTGCTCGCCTCGACGACAGCGCTCATCGTGGCGCACCGACCGTCGACGGTGACCCTCGCCGATCGCGTCGCTCTGCTCGAGGACGGGCGCATCACCGCCGTGGGCACGCATTCCTCGCTGCTCGCGAGCAACGACCACTACCGCTTCGTCATCTCGAGCCTCGAGGACGAGCAGAAGCGGGAACGCGTCGACATGCAGAGCCAGCACGACGAAGGCCAGAGCCGACAGGACGAGGAGGTGCAAGCATGAGCATCGCCGGAGTAGAGGGCGTCGAGGGCGAGGAACGCCACGACTTCACCAAGGCCGAGAGCAAGCAGATCAGGCGTCGCTCGATGCGGCTGCTGGGATCGCTCTTGCGACCCGAACGGGCGCGCGTCATCCTGACGCTCATC
>JAODAY010000349.1 GCA_025463665.1 Microbacteriaceae bacterium | reverse complement strand
GCCTGACATGGCGGCCGCGGCATCCGGCACCGCTGTTCACGACTCAGGACTCGGGCTCACGACAGCTCAGGAGTGCAGAACGGAGAGCACGTTTCCTGCCGGGTCGCGGAACCAGGCGATCAACGGCCCGCCCGCGCGCATGATTCCCTTTTCGTCGGTGGGCAGGTCGGAATCGTCGTAGATCTTCGTCGTGATGCCCCGCGCGTTCAGGTCGTCCACGCTCGCGTCGACGTCGTCGACCTCGAAGTTGAGGATCGTGAACGACGCCGGTTCGTGATTCTCCTTCGAATAGATCATGATCCGGGCGCCGTCGCCGAGGGTGAGGGTGACGATTCCCATCTCGTCAACCTCGGAGACATTCATGCCGAGGGTCTCGCCGTAGAACCGCCGAGCCGCCTCGATGTCGTCGACAGAGAAACCACTGAAAGCCTTGTCAGGGGTGAACATGGCGCCCTTCCCATTCTGTGAAGTGGGCCACGCGATGTGGTCGCCGTCCACATCTACTCGCTCGGCGGGCGAGAGTCCACCCCTTCGAAGCGTCACGCCGCGGCGAACCGGCGGCGCAGCACGACTCGTTCGGCGAGGGTCCAGGCCGTCGTCACGGCGAGGTAGAGCGTCGCGGCGAGGGGAACCAGCGACACGAACAGCACGGTGACGAAAGGCAGCCAGCTGAGCACCGCGGTCACCCGCGCCATCGCGTGGGCGGCGCCGCCCGCATCAACCGTGGTCGCCGGTGTCATCGACGCGGACGCCGTCGGGGCGAAGCGCAGCGACACGACACGCGAGACCCAGGCGACGGCCGCGATCGCCGCGAGCAGGCAGGCGAATACGAGAAGGTCAGGGCCCACGGCGCCGCGCGCGAGCAGCCCGACGAGGGAGGTGCCGAGGTTCGCCCCGAAGAGCCGCTCGGTGAGCAGCCCGTTGGCGTGCCCGTTGATCGTCGGCAGCACGAAGAGGCCGTAGACGACGGACAACACGGGCGCCTGGGCGAGCGTCGGCAGCATTCCCGCCAGCGGGCTCGCCTTCTCACTCGTGTAAAGCTCCAGCGTCTTGCGCTGCAGCACCTCGGGGTGCTTCGTGTACCTGCGCTGCAGCTGCTGCAACTGAGGTGCGAGGCGCCGACGCGTGAACTCGGCGCGCGCCTGCGCGGCGCCGACGGGAATGAGAACCAGCCGCAGCGCCAGAGTGACGAGAACGATGGCGAGAACGGTGCTCGATGCGCCGACGAGCGGCGTGAGCAGATCGGCGAGGCCGGTGACAACCGAATGAGCCGCGTCGAGCACGGAGGCAATGGGGGCGAACGAATAGAGATCCACGATCGGAGTCCTTGCAGTCGGGGGATGGGTGGGCCGTCTGGCCACGCATCGCCCCCTGGAGAGCAGGACTACGCGGCCGCGGTCCCCCATGACGGCGCCCGGGTCTGCGGACGCCCCGCGTTGAGCGGATGCTGGGGCGCGCGCTCCCCCACCCCACGGTCGATCGCTGCCATGACCACTGCGGCGTACCGGGCGGCGAGCACCGCGGTGACGGCGAGGGCGGCGAGTCCGACGAAGACGAGCGACGAGGGCTCGGACTGGGCGACGACGGCGACGGCGACGGCGACGAGGAAAGACACGGTCAGCACGGCGACCAGGCGTTCGGCGATCCAGCGCACGCCGCTCCTCTCGTTCCCTCGACAGCGGGTGAATGCCAAGGCTACTCCCCGGCGGGCGTGGAACACTGGCGAAATGACTCCTTCTACAGCACAGCCCATCCGCGTCGCGATCGTCGGCGGCAGCGGCAAGGTCGCCCGGGAAATGATCACGCAGCTGCACGCGCGAGGTGACGAGGCCCTCGCCCTCTTCCGCAATCCCGATCGAGCCGACGAACTCACGGAACTCGGCGCGATCCCCGTCGTGCTCGACATCGAGAACACGACGGTGGACGACCTCGCCAAGGCGTTCGCCGGCGCTGACGCCGTCGTGTTCTCCGCCGGGGCGGGAGGCGGCAACCCGAAGCGCACCCGCGCCGTGGACTACGACGGCGCCGTGCTGGCCATGGCCGCCGCCGAAAAGGCCGGCGTCAGGCGATTCGTTCAGGTCTCCGCCATCGGCGTGGGTGGAGAGCTGCCCGACGACCCCCAGGGAACGATGGGCGTCTACTACCGGGCCAAGCACGACGCAGACGTGGCGCTCGCCGAGTCTGCGCTCGAGTGGAGCATCGTGCGGCCCGGCGGGCTCACGGATGCCGCGGCCACCGGCCTGGTGACGCTCGGCGACCAGGTCGCGCGCGCCACCGTCACTCGCGCCGACGTCGCCGCCGTCGTCATCGCGCTGCTCGACGACTCGCGCACGGTCGGCGTGGCGTGGGAGCTCGTGAACGGTGACACCCCCATCGCCGAGGCGATCGCGGGCGCTCTCTCCTAGAACGCCACCCGCCTAGAACGCCACCCGCCGGACTGTCCGGTCCGACGGCGGTCTAGACGACTTCGAGCGCACTCTGCTCGCCGGCGGGCGGCGTGACGACGATGGCGTCGCCCGCCCGCACGACACCGCCGCGCACCACAACACTCATGACGCCGGTCTTGCGCACGACGTCTCCGTTCTCGTTCCGCCCGAGCACGGCCTTCATGAGGCCGGTCTGAAACCTGTTGATCTGCGTGCAGGGGTTCCGCAGCCCGGTGATCTCGATCACCGCGTCGTCGCCGATCGCGAGCCGTGCGCCGCGCGGCAGCCCGAGCAGGTCGATGCCCTCGGTCGTGACGTTCTCGCCGAGCTGCCCCGGCTCGACTCCGTGGCCCTCGCCCTCCAGCTCGGTGAAGAGTTCGGAGTGGATGAGGTGCACCTGGCGGAGGTTCGGCTCGTCCGCGTGGTTCTTCAGCCGGTGCAGGTGCTGCACCGTCGCCCCGGCGTGCGCGTCACCCTCGACCCCGATGCCCTCGATGAGGGTGATCGACGCGGCGGTCGGCTTGCTGAAACGGTGCGCGCGATCGAAGCTCACGGAGACGACGCGGGCGGAGGGTGCGGTCATGCCCCCAGTGTGCCATGCGCGGTGGGGCTTGCCCTCGCCGGTGCACGGCGTCGAACGTAGTCACTGACCCCCACGAAAGGACGTCATCATGGACTGGAGAATCGAGCTGCTGGCCGTGCCCGTCTCCGACATCGACCGGGCGAAGGAGTTCTACGTCGACAAGGTCGGCTTCGATCCCGACCACGACTACACCGTGACAGAGACGTTGCGGTCCGTGCCAGCCCTCGTAGCGCGGCGTGCGCCAGCATCGGGTGTTCAGGTTGTGCGCGCAGACTCGACGCATGCGCAGACCCGTCAACCCGATCCCGCCCGCCCCCGGCCAGGAGTCGGTGTGGGACTACCCCCGGCCCCCGCGGGTCGAGCCCACGGATGAGCGCGTCGTGGTCACACTCGGCGGCGAGAAAATCGCCGACACGACGGCGGCCCTGCGCGTGCTCGAGACGAGTCATCCGCCCGTCTATTACCTGCCGCGCCGAGCCTTCGTCGACGGCGCCCTCGACGCGGCGGCCGGCTCGAGCTACTGCGAGTTCAAGGGCGTCGCGAGCTACCTCACCCTGCGGGGCGGCGGCGTGGTCGCCGTCGGCGCCGGCTGGGAGTACCCCGACCCGAGCCCGGGCTTCGAGCCTCTCGTCGACCACATCGCGGTCTATCCGGCGGCGATGGATTCGTGCGAGCTCGACGGCGAGCGGGTGACGGCGCAGTCCGGCGGCTTCTACGGCGGCTGGGTGACGAACCGGGTGGTGGGCCCGTTCAAGGGCGAACGGGGCACCGCGGGCTGGTAGCCGCACTTACCGTTCCGCGTCGAAACGCGATAGCGTCACTAGTCCGGTCACGACAGCAGGGTCCGGTCACGACAGCAGAGCCCAGTCACGACAACAGAACAGAGGCGCCATTCCATGATCTTCGAAGTCGGCGAAGTCGTCGTATACCCGCACCACGGCGCCGCGACGATCACCAAGGTGACCACTCGCTCCATCAAGGGCGAAGATAAGACCTACATCACGCTGACGGTCATCGGCAGCACCCTGTCGATCGAGCTGCCCGTCGACAACGTCGAACTCGTCGGGGTGCGCGACGTCATCGACAGCGCGGGAGTCGAGGCCGTTTACGACGTGCTGCGCGGGGAGGCCGAGGAAGAGGCCACCAACTGGTCGCGCCGCTTCAAGGCCAACACCGAGAAGATGGGCAGCGGAGACGTCTACCGCGTGAGCGAGGTCGTGCGCGACCTGTGGCGCCGCGACCAGCGCGCCGTGCTGTCTGCCGGCGAGAAGCACATGCTCATCAAGTCGAGGCAGATCATCGTCTCCGAGCTGAGCCTCGCCCAGGGATCGAGCGAGGCCGACGCAATCGCCACCCTCGACGCCGTGCTCGCGGCGACGATCGGCACCCCCGCCTCTGGCCTGGCCGAGCCGGTGCCTGCCGCATAGTCGCCTCGCCCTACAGCTCCTTGGGAATCAGCACCCAGAGAATCACGTAGATGATCACCTGCGGGCCGGGGATCAGCACGGACAGCACGGCGAGTACACGGATGAGCAGCACCGACCAGCCGAACCGGTTGGCGAGGGCTGCACACACGCCGGCGATGACAGCGCCGTTTCTGGGTCTGACAAGATTTTTCATAATCCCAGTCTGGCGGTTGCGGCGGTCGCCGTCATCAGGGTTAACCCCCGATCAGGCGACCGGAACCGCGCTCTTCGACTTCTTGACGAACAGGGTCTCCGCCTCCTCGAGCGACATGCCGTTGGTCTCGGGCACCTTCGTGTAGACGAACACGAACGACAGCGCCGCGAAGAGCGCATACATCGCGTAGGTCACCACGAGCGACAGCGACGCGAGCGGCGGGAACGACACCGTGATGAGGAAGTTCGCGATCCACTGCGCGGCGGCGGCTATACCGAGCGCGCGGGCGCGGATGCGGTTCGGGAAGATCTCGCCGAGCAGCACCCACACGACGGGGCCCCACGAGGCGCCGAAGCTGACAACGAACACGTTCGCCGCAACGAGGGCGATCGGGCCCCATGCGCCACCGAGGCTGGGTTCTCCCGCGACATCCGTCGCCTGGCTGAACGCGAGAGCCATGGTGCCGAGCGACACCGCCATGCCCGTCGACCCGGCGAGCAGGATCGGGCGGCGACCGATGCGGTCGACGAGCGCGATCGCGACGAAGGTGACGGCGATGTTAGTCACCGAAGTGATGACGGAGATCGTGAGCGAGTCGCTCTCCTCGAAGCCAACCGACTTCCAGAGCGTCGTGGAGTAGTAGAAGATCACGTTGATGCCCACGAACTGCTGCAGCACTGAGAGGATGATGCCGATCCAGATGATGGGCTTGAGGCCGAAGCGGTCGCCCCGCAGCGCGCCCTTGACCGAGCCGTGCGCGTCGTCGTCGATGCCGGTGCGCATGTCGCGGATCGCGCGCTCGACATCGTCGTCAGGCCACAGGCGGGCGAAGATGCCGCGCACCTCGTCGTCGCGCCCCTTGAGCACGAGGAACCGCGGGGACTCCGGGAGCCTCAGGGCGATGAGCCCGTAGATGACGGCGGGCACCGCGCCGGCGAGGAACATCCACCGCCATGCCTCGAGGCCGAACCACAACTGCTGGCCGGCTCCGCCCGCCCAGCCGGCGAACACGTTGTCGGAGAGCAGGGCAGCGAAGATGCCGATCGTAATGGCGAGCTGTTGCAGCGAACCGAGGCGGCCGCGCATGTTCTTGGGCGAGATCTCGGCGATGTATGCCGGAGCGATGACGGAGGCGATGCCGATGCCGAGGCCACCGACGAGGCGCCAGGCGATGAGGTCCCACACGCCGAAGGCGATACCGGTGCCGAGCGCGCTCACGAAGAATAGGA
>JAODAY010000343.1 GCA_025463665.1 Microbacteriaceae bacterium | reverse complement strand
GAGAATGGTGGAATCAGAGGCGGTCGTGGCGAGGCCGTAGCCCCAGGCAGCGCGAGAATTCATGTCCCAAGCGTACCGACCCTACACTTGGCGCTATGCCTGTCGCCGATCCGACCCTGCCCGTGCTCGACCTCACCGCGACGTCGATCGACATCACCCGCCAGTTGTGCGACATCGAGTCGGTGTCCGGCAACGAACGGACGATCGCCGACGCCATCCAAGCCAGCCTCGCCACGGCGACGCACCTCGAGATCATCCGGGATGCCGACGCCGTCATCGCCCGCACGAATCTCGGCCGCGACAAGCGCGTCGTCATCGCGGGCCACATCGACACGGTTCCGCTGAACAACAACCTCCCCACGCGCTACGAGACGATCGACGGGGTCGACTACCTCTGGGGGCGGGGCACCGTCGACATGAAGGCCGGCGTCGCCGTGCAGCTCAAGCTCGCCGTCGAGCTCTCCGAGCCCGCCGTCGACATCACCTGGATCTGGTACGACCACGAAGAGGTCTCCGCCGACCTCAACGGCCTCACCCGGCTCGCATCGACCCGCCCCGACCTCCTCGCGGGCGACTTCGCGATCCTCGGCGAGCCGACTCGGGCAGAAATAGAGGGCGGATGCAACGGCAACGCCCGCATCGAGGTGCGCACCTACGGCCTCCGGGCCCATTCCGCCCGCGCCTGGGTCGGTCACAACGCCATCCACGACACCGCCCCGATCCTCGCGACCCTCGCAGCCTACGAGCCGCGCGAGGTAGAAGTCGAGGGCCTCGTCTACCGCGAGGGGCTCAACGCGGTCGGCATTTCCGGGGGCGTTGCGGGCAACATCATTCCGGATGCCGCGATGGTGCACATCAACTACCGCTTCGCGCCGAGCCGCAGCGGCGAGGAGGCGATCGCCCACCTGCGCGAACTCTTCGACGGATTCGACATCACGGTTGTCGACCTTGCCGAAGGAGCGCGTCCGGGACTCGACGCTCCGCTCGCGCTGAAATTTCTCGCCGCGGTCGGGGGAGAAGCGAAACCGAAGTATGGCTGGACCGACGTCGCGCGCTTCTCCGCCCTCGGCATGCCCGCCATCAACTACGGGCCGGGCGACCCGCTCAAGGCCCACGCCGACGACGAGAGGGTTCCGCTGGAGCAGATCACGTCGTGTGAGCGGGGACTGCGTGCATGGCTGATGACGGGGTAGGGGAAGCCGATGTGAGTCCTCAGTCGCAGGCTCCTTCGGCGCTGGGGTCGCGGAAACGCTGGCGCGTTTCCCCTGGCTCCACCGCGCCAGCAGCGGGGAAGATCCTCGCCATCTTCGTCGTCTCGCGAATCGTGACGACCGCCCTGATGCTGGGGTTCGCGGCACGCCAGCAGCCGAACGCGTGGACCGGCGCGCGCCCGTCGTATCTCGACTTCGCGCGCATCTGGGACGGCCACTGGTACTTCATCATCGCCCTCGGCGGGTACCCGACCGAACTGCAACTGGACGACGGCGGACACGTCGGCGAAAGCGCATGGGCGTTCATGCCCGCGTATCCCGCACTGGTCAGGTCGCTCATGGCGCTCGGCGACCTCGACTTCCCGGTCGTCTCCGTCGCCGTCTCGGTCGGGTTCGCCCTCGCCACCGCGTTCATGTTCTACCGGCTCATGCGCCTCATGCTGCCGGAGAGCGCTGCGATGTTCTCTGTCGTGCTGTACTGCTTCGCGCCGCTCTCCCCGATTCTGCAGGTGTCATACGCCGAGTCGATGCACGCGTTCCTGCTCACCACGGCGCTCTACCTGCTCGTCAAGCGGGAGTACTGGATGCTCCTGCCCATCGTCGCGGTGATGTCGCTCACCCGGCCGAGCGGCCTCGCCTTCGCCCTGGCGCTCGGCCTGCACGTGCTGCACCGGTGGTTCACCCGGGAGCGCGATCCGTTTGCGCGGCGGGAGGTCGTGGCATCCGTCGTCGCCGGTCTGTTCGCTGTGCTGTGCGGTTTCGCGTGGCTGCTTGTGGCGGCCGCCGTCACCGGATCGCCGACCGCCTACACCGACACCGAGCTGGCGTGGCGCGCGCCCTACATCGGGTATCAGGAGCTCGTTCCGCTCACACCGTGGATACTCGGAGCGAACTTCTGGCTGCCGGGAGGCGCGGGCGTCGTCGTGCTCGTCGTCGTCGTGGCGGGCTTCACCGCGTTCATGTTCACGCCGTGGGTGAAGCGTCTCGGCACAGACCTGCGGTTCTGGGTCGCGAGTTATGTTCTGTACCTGCTGGCCGTGTTCTTTCCGCAGTCGAGCGTGTTCCGGCTGCTTATGCCGATCTTCCCGCTCTGGGGCGCGCTTGCGCAGCCGAGCTCGGCGATCTACCGCATCGCCCTGGTGCTCGCCTGCGTCGCCGGTCAGTGGGGTTGGATCCACATCGCGTGGTGGGTCGACGGCTATGACTGGACGCCGCCGTGATGTCATTCCATGAGCGGCGTGTGTCCTGCACTAATACGATTCATAGTGAATAATGGTTATGTACCTATGAAAGGGGACTTCTCATGGCAGCCATGAAACCGCGGACTGGCGACGGCCCAATGGAGGCTGTAAAAGAAGGTCGCCTCATCATCGTTCGAGTACCGCTCGAGGGTGGTGGCCGGCTGGTTGTATCGGTCAACGATGCAGAGGCCAAAGAACTTCGCGACGCTCTCGCCGGAGTCGTCGCACCGGCGTAGTTGAAAACGTCAGAAGAGCCGAACCTTGAGGTTCGGCTCTTTTGTGTAGGCGCAGTCGTTTACTCAGCCACCTTGGTCAGCTGGAGCAGGCCGTCTCCCACGGGTGAGAGCGCGCTGATGACGGCCGGCGACTCGGCGACTTCGCGCAGGATGCTGCGGAAATTCGCCACCGTGTCGTCACGCTGCGCGGGGTCGGCCACGCGCCCGCGCCACAGCGCATGGGCAACGAGCACCGTGCCGCCGGCGCGCACCATGCGCAGGGCGTGCTCGACGTACTCGATCACCGAGTAGGTGTCGGCGTCAACGAGCACCAGATCGTAGCTCGAGTCGTTCATGCGCGGCAGCACATCGAGCGCCCGACCGGCGATGAGGCGAATGCGGTTCGATGCGATGCCGGCCGAGGCGAAATTGGCCTTGGCGAGCTGCTGGTGGTCGATCTCCGAGTCGATCGAGGTGAGAACCGCCCTCGGGGCACCGGCGAGCATCCACAGGCCGCTGACGCCGAGTCCTGTGCCGATCTCCATGATGTTCTTGGCGTCCGTCGCGGCGGCGAGGATCGCCAGTTGCGCGCCGGTCGCGGGGGAGACCGGCTCGACGCCGACCTCGATGGAGTGTTGGCGCGCAAGCGCTATCTCCGGTCGCTCAACGATGAATTCTTCTGCGAACTTCCAGCTCGACTCTTTTACTGCCACCGACAACTCCTTGTTCGTCCCCACTGTAAGCCAGTACCTCGCCGACAGGGTTATTCTGGGCGGGTGTCCTTTGGGTTGACCTTCGAAAAGCTGATATTCATCGGCGTCATTGTGGTGATCCTGCTCGGGCCCGACCGGCTGCCCCACTACGCCTCCCAGCTCGCGCGACTCGTCAAGACGCTCAAGGGCTACGCGAATGGCGCCAAGGACCGCATGCGGGAGGAGATGGGCCCCGACTTCGACGACATGGACTGGAAGAAGCTCGACCCGAGGCAGTACGACCCTCGCCGCATCATCCGCGAGGCGCTTGTCGACGACGAACCGACGCCGGTGATCAAGCCTCCGGTCGCCGCCGGCGCCACGATCGAGTCGGCCTATGCGCAGCGCCAGCGCCTGCTGCGCGAGGGCAAGCCGGCGCCGTTCGACTCCGAGGCGACCTAGCGTCGAGCCCGGCCAGACTAGCGCCGCCCGATGGCCTTGAACGCGACCAGCAGGGTGACCATGACCCCGGCCATCGCGGCGAACTCGGTTCCCGTGCGCGGCAGCGCGAGAAGCCCCGTCACCTCGGAGACGGTGCGCGCCTCGACGAAACGCAGCAAACCCTCACGGCCGTTGCGGCGGCCGAGGCCCGAGTTCTTCATGCCGCCCATCGGCGCATCGATGCTCGCGAAGCTCGCCCGGTAGCCCTCGTTGATGTTCACGCTGCCGGCGTCGAGGCGCTCGGCCACGAGTCGGGCCCTGGCCATCGATCCGCCGAAGACCGAGGCGTTGAGGCCGAACTGCGACTCGTTGGCGCGGGCGATCCCCTCTTCCTCGCTCTCCACGACGTGGATCGACACGACGGGCCCGAACGTCTCGTCCGCGGCGCAGTCCATGTCGGACGTGACCCCGGCGAGCACGGTGGGTTCGAAGAAGAACGGTCCGAGGTCGGGCCGGGCCCTGCCGCCGACGAGCACCGTCGAACCCTTGGCGACGGCGTCGTCGACGTGAGAGGCGACGCGGGCCAGCTGTGCGGCGTTCGTGAGCGATCCGACGTCGGTGCTGAAGTCCAGCGCACTGCCCTGTACAAGGGCGCCGACGCGGTCGACGAACGCCGTCGTGAATTCGGCGGCGACGCCGCGCTGCACGTAGATGCGCTCGATCGAGACGCACAACTGGCCCATCGACGAGTAACAGGCGTACACGGCGTTCGCTGCGGCGGTCGCCGGGTCGACGTCGTCGAGAACGATGAGCGGGTTCTTGCCGCCCAGCTCGAGGGATGCGCCGATGAGGCGCGCGGCGGCCCGTTCGGCGACGCGGGTGCCGGTCGCGGTCGAGCCGGTGAAGCAGACGTAGTCGGCCACGTCGACGACCGCGTTGCCGATCTCGGTGCCGTCGCCCGCGACGACGGCCCACAGCGCGGCCGGCACGCCGGCGTCGATGAATGCGCGCCGTGACGCGAGAATGCTCAGCACGCCCTGGTTGTCCGCCTTCTGCACGACGGCGTTTCCTGCCGCGAGGGCCGGAATCACGTCCATGATCGACAGGCTCAGCGGATAGTTCCACGGCGTGACGACGCCGACGACACCCTTCGGCTTGTAGCTCACGCGCGTGCGCGTCACGAGCGGGATGCCCGCACGGCGGCCCCTCGTCGCGAGGGCGGATGCCGCGGAGACGGCGTAATACCGCGTGACACTCGCGCCGCTGAACACCTCCTCGAACGCCTGGCCCCGTGTCTTGCCCGTCTCGAGTTGCAGGGCGTCCATGAGCTGCTCGCGGTTCTCGAGCAGCAGGTCGTGGGCCTTGAGCAACACCCGACGGCGGTGAGCCGGACCGGCGGCACGCCAGGCGAGCTGGGCGACGCGGGCGGCGGTCGCGGCATCCGTCACGTCGGTCGGGTGGCTCACCGGCAGGTCGTGCAGCAGCTCGCCGGTGAAGGGGGCGATCACGGGCACGGTGTCGGATCCGGTTGTCGTCAGGTCGCTCACGAGCGCGGCGATGCGGGTGCGGTTGAGGGCGAGTGTCTGCATGGCCTCAGCCTAGGGCTGGGCGGTACGCCGACGCTGGGGGTCTCGGGGCCCGCGTCGAGCGAGGGCGGGTTCAGGGTCAGGCGGCGGGGGTCTCGTGCTCCGCGCGGAAGCGGGCGGCGACAGTGCGCAGCGACTCGACCACGAGCCGCACCGAGGGCCGCTCGGCGCGGTCAGGTCGCATGAGTGCCGAGAGCTGCCGGATCGCCCGCACGCCCGTGAGCGGTCGGGTGACGAGACCGTTCTCGTGGTCACGCGTCGTGTACCGCGGCAGCACGGCGATGCCGTGGCCGGCCGCCACCATCGCCTCGACGATGCCGTTGTCGAGGAAACGGTGGCCGATGATCGCGGGGGAGCCGTTCACGATCTCGATCTGCCGGAGAATGCGGTCGTACGGAAAGCCGAGCGGCACACCCACCCAGACCTCGTCGACGAGGTCACGGGGCGAGAGGCTGGCCTTCACCGCAAGCGGGTGCCCCTCGGGAAGCGCGATGTCCATCGGCTCCTTCATCAGCGGAACGACCGCGAGCCCACGCTCCCGCCATGAGGGGAGCATGCCCGGCGCGTCCGCGATCACGACGTCGAAGTCGGGGGTGAGGTCGGCGAAGTCGGGAAAGAGCGGGTCCTGATCGGTGCAGCGCAGGGTGAGTCCGGCCACATCCTTGATGGCGGTGAGCAGGCCGGGCAGCAGCATCTGGCCGCCGGTCGGGAACGTCGTGAGCGACACGTCGCCGCGGGGCGCCTGCTTGAAGTCCTCCCAGAGCGCGTCGGCGCGCTCGAGCGCCGTCGCGACATCCGCCGCCGTCTGGGCGAGCATGCGACCCGCACCGGTGAGCACGATGCCCCGCCCGCTGCGCTCGGTGAGGGGAATGCCGGCCTCCCGCGAGAGCACCTTGAGCTGCTGCGAGACGGCCGAGGCGGTGCGATTTGTGGCCGCCGCGACGGCGGTGATGCTGCCCCGCTCGGCGAGCTCACGCAGCAGTTCAAGTCGGCGCACATCCATGTAGCTAGGCTACACATTCCACTAAGAAATATACGATTGTGCTAAAAAGTTGCTGGTTGTTGAATTGACTCAGACCCCAGAGAAAGAACAACCCATGATCATCGAATTCAGCATCATCGCCGCACTCGCGGTCGCCGCCGTCGTTGGCTCCATCGTCACGACCGTTCGGGATGGCTACGGCCAGGTTCCGTCGCACCGCTAGAGCACGCTCGCGGTCGACAGCCGCATACCAGTACAGCCGGTCAGGTCTTCGTTGTGGGAGACCTGACCGGCTGTACTTTTTTGTGCCAAC